>NZ_JAKUFR010000084.1:0-21006 GCF_022663555.1 Bacillus cereus group sp. BfR-BA-01381 | reverse complement strand
TCCTTTTTTAAAGAGCCCAAAAATGATTCTACATGGACGATAATGAAAAGTCAAGAACTACAGTTCTTCCTCTTCTTCTTCTTCAGTTTCATCATACTCAAGTTCTTCTTCAGCGAAGTCATCTTCATCTTCGTCTAAATCATCAAGATCATCGTCGTCTCCGTCTTCGTCTTCAAGAACCTTGTCCAAATCTTCTACATCTTCATCTTCGTCTTCATTTCCGTCTACATCATCAAAGTCATCTTCATCTTCTTCAATGTAGTCGTCAAAACCGTCTTCTTCAACTTTACGTTTCTTCTTCGGTTTTGGTTGAGGCAAGATTTCTTCATCAATTTGCTCATATGGGTACCAGCTGCGTAGCCCCCAACGATTTTCTCCTAAATTAATGAAACGTCCATCGATGTTTAAGTCTGTATAAAATTGTGCGATTTTCGCATTAACTTGCTCTTGAGATAGTCCCAGCACTTGAGCGATTTCTTGAACCAACTCGTTGAATGTCGTTGCTTGTCTTTTATCCCCTAAAACGCTATGTACAACTTCAATCATTGAACATTCTTTTAGCTCTTCTGGTGAATATTGCTTAAAATCCACTTATGCGGCACTTCCTTTCATCAAATATAACCTTATATATAACGGCCTGCTTAAAAAAATCCATACTATTCATTATAAACAAAAGTCGCACAAATATGCTACAAAAAAAACGGGAAACTTTTATAGGGTAGTATGTATTCCTTATTTCGGAAGCATATGGGCCCCTTGCAATACATACCTAATTTGCATTTCTGTATATTCTTCAAGCGTATATAGTTTTTGCAGCGCCCAACGTCTAAATCCCCACATCTGTCCTTGTATAAAAATATTATGCGCAAGAAGCTGTATTTCTTTTTTATTTAATGTAAATGTTCCATTTTCCGTACACTGTTCTAAAATATTCTCAAACATTCCTACCATTTGAAACTCCTTTTCTAATACATACGGGAGTGATTCTTTCGGTAAAAAGCGTACCTCTTGATACATTATTAATACTTCTTCTTGCAATTCGTCCATCACTTTAAAGTAATTCGTTATTGCTATCTTTAAACTTTCTACACTCCCTTTTTCTGTACAAACTACTTCCTCTAATCTTTCTTTTACATGTTCATAAATACTATCACAAACTAAATACAAAACATCATCTTTTGTACGGATGTATTCATAAAGTGTACCGATACTAAATCCGGCCGCCTTTGCAATCTCTCTCGTTGTTGTACGCGGAAATCCTTTTTGCTTAAACAATTGCACTGCACCTTTAATCATTTGTTCACGCCTTAACGCAACTAATTTCTCATCTTTCACTGATGCGTGCACATTATGTTTAACCATCCCCTTCACCTCTCTATTATTTTTTGGAAGGAAAAAGCGTAGGAAAATACCTACGCCTTTGATCCTACTTCGTTAACATACGAGAAATTACGAGCCTTTGAATCTCTTGTGTTCCTTCATATATCTGTGTAATCTTTGCATCTCGCATGTATCGCTCTACCGGATAATCTTTCGTATAACCGTAACCACCAAAGACTTGTACCGCTTCAGTCGTCACCTTCATCGCTGCATCACCTGCAAATACTTTTGACATCGCCGACTCTTTCCCATAAGGAAGTCCTTCCGATTCCAGCCAAGCTGCTTGATATGTTAGAAGACGCGCCGCCTCCACATCTGTTGCCATATCTGCAAGTTTAAAGCCAATCCCTTGCTGCGCCGCAATTGGCTTCCCAAACTGATGACGCTCTCTTGCATATTCTACGGAAGCATCTAAAGCCCCTTGTGCAATACCAACCGCTTGTGCTGCAATACCGTTACGGCCACCATCTAATGTTTGCATCGCTATCTTAAACCCTTGTCCTTCTTCCCCTAGCAAATTCTCTACAGGAATGCGGCAATCTTCGAACATAATTTCAGTTGTTGGTGAAGAGCGAATCCCTAACTTACTCTCCTTCTTCCCAACTGAGAAGCCAGGCGTATCACTTTCCACAATAAACGCGCTCGTACCACGCTGCTTCGATTCAGGATCGGTTAACGCAAAAACAACATAAATGTCGGCAATACCGCCATTAGTGATAAATATTTTTGATCCATTTAAAACGTAATGGTCTCCGTCTCTTTTGGCGATTGTCTTCATTCCACCAGCATCCGATCCAGACCCTGGCTCCGTTAAGCCGTATGCACCAATTTTCTTTCCTTCAGCCATCGGTCGTAAAAACGTTTGCTTTTGCTCTTCTGTTCCAAATTTAAAAATTGGCCAACCAGCAAGTGAAGTATGTGCAGACAATGTTACACCTGTAGAAGCACATACGCGTGATAATTCTTCAATAGCAATTACATACGCCAAGTAATCGCTTCCAATTCCGCCGTATTCTTCAGGCCACGGAATTCCGGTTAAACCAAGCTCTGCCATTTGATCAAATAGCGCACGATCAAACCTCTCTTCTTCATCACGTTCAGCTGCTGTCGGTGCTACTTCGTTCTTAGCAAAGTCCCGAACCATTTTTCTTATCATTTCATGTTCTTCTGATAGTTTAAAATGCATGCCCGTCTCCCCCTTATGCTTTTATAAAGCCCGGCTAATAACAAGTTTCTGTATTTCACTCGTTCCTTCATATATTTGCGTGATTTTCGCATCACGGAAGAATCTTTCTACTGGATAATCTTTCGTATAACCGTAACCACCAAATACTTGCACTGCTTCAATCGCAACTTCAACAGCTGTTTTAGAAGCGAATAATTTCGCAATAGATGCTTCTTTACCACATGGTAATCCTTGCGCTCTTAGCGATGCCGCCCTATATACAAGTAATCGCGCCGCTTCTACGCTAGTTGCCATATCTGCAAGTTTGAAGCCAATCCCTTGCTGCGCCGCAATTGGCTTTCCGAATTGCTCACGTTCTTTCGCATAATCAATCGCACATGCAAGCGCCGCTTCAGCAATCCCTAATGCTTGCGCCCCAATTCCAATTCGCCCAACATCTAAATTCGCCATCGCTACCTTAAATCCTTGTCCTTCTTCACCAAGTAAATTCTCAGCCGGTACCTTCATATCCTCGAACGTAAGTTGTACAGTGCGAGAACCAAGCAGTCCCATTTTATGCTCATCTTTACCGATGATTAAGCCTGGTGTATCTTTCTCTACTATGAATGCAGAAATCCCACTCTTTCCTGCCTCTGGATTTGTAGAAGCGAATACAATATATGTACTTGCTTCACCACCATTTGTAATGAACACCTTCGATCCATTAATAATGTAATGATCGCCTTTCTTCACAGCTCTTGATTTCAAACTTCCTGCATCCGATCCTGCATTTGGTTCTGTTAATGCAAATGCACCTAAATATTCACCAGTCGCAAGTTTAGAAACGTATTTCTCTTTCTGTTCTTCTGTTCCGAAATATAAAATCGGGTTCATTCCAACTGACGTATGCACAGCTAAAATTACACCAACTGTTGCGCTTACCTTTGAAATTTCTTCAATTGCTAAAATGTAAGAAATAAAATCCATTTCTGCACCACCGTATTTTGCAGGCGCTGGAATTCCCATTAATCCAAGCTCACCCATCTTCTGCAAAATCTCTTTTGGGAACACCCCTTGTTCCATACTAGGAACAAAGGGAGCAATTTCCTTCTGTGCAAAATCTCGAACCATTTTCCTCATCATTTGCTGCTCTTCATTAAAACGAAAGTTCATATACTCCGCCTCCATTTGCTATATAACCTTTTAACAATTTGGTAAGACCACTATTTTGTAACAAAGGGGGATTTATTCGTAAACGTAGAAACCACGACCTGTTTTACGTCCTAACCATCCTGCATTTACGTACTTACGTAGCAATGGACATGGGCGATATTTACTATCACCTAAACCTTCATGCAACACTTCCATAATGTATAAACATGTGTCTAAACCGATAAAATCAGCAAGCGTTAAAGGGCCCATCGGGTGATTCATACCAAGTTTCATTACTTCATCAATTGCTTCTTTCGTCGCTACACCTTCATATAACGTATAGATTGCTTCGTTAATCATCGGTAATAAAATACGGTTCGATACAAATCCTGGGAAATCATTTACTTCAACTGGTACTTTGCCAATTTTCTTCGTAATATCCTCAATTGTTTCGTATACCGCATCATCTGTAGCCAAACCACGAATAATTTCAACAAGTTTCATAACCGGAACCGGATTCATAAAGTGCATACCGATTACTTTTTCCGGACGTTTCGTTACCGCGGCAATTTCTGTAATTGGCAAAGATGACGTATTTGTCGCTAAAATTGCGTGTTCTGGAGCAATTTCATCTAAATTCGCAAAGATTTTCTTTTTAATATCCATTTTCTCGACAGCTGCTTCGATAATAAGATCCGCTTCCTTCACACAATCTAAATCAAGCGTTACTGCAAGACGGTTTAATGTCGCTTCCTTTTCTTCTTCCTTCATGCGCCCCTTTTCTACTTGGCGTGCTAAGTTTTTCGTAATGATAGCCAATCCTCTATCTAATTGCTCCTGTTTTAAATCTTGTACCTTCACATCGTATCCTGCCATTGCACATACTTGTGCAATTCCTGATCCCATTTGTCCTGCACCAATTACAACAATTTTTTGTACACTCATTTCCTCTTCCCCCTTAATTTTCAATAAACTATATACCGTCTAATCTTAATTAATGAACTTCAATCATCACTGCATCACCTTGGCCACCACCGCTACAAATCGAAGCAATACCAATTCCGCCGCCGCGTTGCTTCAGTGCATGGATTAGTGTAACGATAATGCGCGCTCCGCTTGCTCCAATCGGATGCCCCATCGCCACTGCGCCGCCATTTACATTCAATTTTTCTGGGTCAATTCCCGCAATCTCTGTACTTGCAATTGCTACCGCTGCAAATGCTTCATTAATCTCGAATAAATCGATGTCTTCAATTGTCTTTCCTGTTTTTTCAAGCAATGCGTTAATTGCATAACCTGGCGTTCTAGGGAAATCTTTAGACTCCACTGCAATTGCTGTATGTGCCAAAATTGTCGCTAATGGCTTTCTTCCTTCTTGCTTCGCTCTCTCTTCGCTCATTAATACAAGTGCAGCACCACCATCGTTTAAGCCTGGTGCATTACCAGCTGTCACTGTCGCTGTTTTATCAAATACAGGTTTTAATTTTGCTAACTTTTCAATTGTTGTATCCGCGCGTGGTGCTTCATCTTTTGCAACGACAATAGGATCGCCTTTTCTTTGCGGAATCGTTACTGGCACGATTTCCTCTTCAAAACGCCCTTCTTTATGTGCTGAAACCGCACGCTGGTGGCTACGATATGCCCATTCATCTTGCGCTTCGCGAGAAATTCCATCTTCCTTCGCAACTTCTCCGCCATAAACACCCATGTGTATACCTGAAAATGCGCATGTTAAACCGTCAGCAACGTTTAAATCAACGACTTCGTTGTTGCCCATTCTGTATCCCCATCTTGCTCCTCTTAAAATGTAAGGACTGTTACTCATCGACTCCATACCACCAGCTACAATCAATGATTGATCGCCAGTACGGATAATTTGATCCGCTAACGTAACCGCACGAAGCCCCGATGCACAAACTTTATTCACTGTTTCCGTCTGCACTTCCCAAGGGATTCCAGCAGCCCTCGCCGCTTGGCGTGATGGAATTTGTCCCTGCCCACCTTGAATAACCGTTCCGAATATAACTTCCTCAACATCACTAGCAGAAACATTTGCTCTTTCAAGCGCCGCTTTAATTGCAATCCCTCCAAGTTCTGTTGCTTTTACATCTTTTAAAGATCCTCCAAATTTCCCAACCGGTGTTCTTGCAGCACTTAAAATAACTGTTTTACTCATGTTTCTTTCCCCCATTTCTTTTTATCACTGAGCGTGCGCTCGGTGTTCCTACGTTGAGAAGAGGTGCAATAATTGCACCTCTTTCTAAAGTTGTATGCATTCCTACAAACTAGATTGCTTCTTTCTTCTGTCCAATCACTGAGCGTTCTAAAATCTCTGTTACATCGAGAGTTTGAACTTTCTCTTCAACTTCTTTCGCTTTCGTCCCATCACTAATCATCGTTAAGCAATAAGGACATCCTGTACCGATAATGGATGGCTGTACAGCTAATGCTTGTTCTGTACGAGCAACGTTAATGCGTGAACCGGTTGTTTCCTCCATCCACATTAAGCCACCACCCGCTCCACAGCACATTCCCGTTTCACGGTTACGTGCCATTTCTACAAGATTCACACCAGGAATCGCTTTCAAAATGTCTCGTGGCGCTTCGTATACTTCGTTGTATCTTCCTAAGTAGCAGGAATCATGGTACGTAACTGTTTCCTCAATAGCGTGAACCGGTTTTAAGCGTCCTTCTTTTACCCACTGAGCTAACAGTTCTGTATGATGATAGACTTCTGCTTGCAAGCCAAAGTCCGGATACTCATTTTTAAATGTGTTATAAGCATGAGGGTCAATCGTAACGATTTTCTTCACTCCTGCTTTTTCAAATTCCTCGATATTTTTTGTCGCCATCTCTTGGAAGACAAATTCATTTCCAAGGCGGCGCGGTGTATCTCCAGAGTTCTTTTCCTTATTACCGAGTATCGCAAATGAAATGCCTGCTTCGTTCATCAACTTCGCAAACGATATCGCAATCTTCTGACTACGATTATCATATGATCCCATTGAACCAACCCAGAATAAATATTCGAACTCCTCGCCAGCTTTCGATTTTTCTTTTACAGTTGGAACCGTTACTTCATCATCGCCTTGGCGCCAAGTTTCACGCTCTTTACGGTTTAGACCCCACGGATTCCCTTGACGCTCGATGTTTGTCATCGCACGTTGCGCTTCCGCATCCATTTTTCCTTCTGTTAAAACGAGATAGCGGCGTAAATCAATAATTTTATCAACATGCTCATTCATAACCGGACACTGATCTTCACAGTTACGACACGTTGTACAAGCCCAAATCTCTTCTTCTGTAATAACATCTCCAATTAAACTCGGATCGTAAGCGAGTGTTGTGGCTGCAGATTCTTGTTGTCCTTTCCCCGCTGCCATCATCGCTAACTGATTTCCTTGTGTATTATTAAAAGCAACTACCGGAACCCACGGTGCTTTTGATGTCACTGCAGCTCCTTTATCAGTCAAATGATCGCGAAGTTTTAAAATCAAATCCATCGGCGATAACATTTTCCCTGTTCCTGTTGCCGGACACATATTTGTACAACGACCACACTCTACGCAAGCGTATAAATCAATAAGCTGATTTTGTCTAAAGTCTTCGATTTTACCAACACCAAATGTTTCTTGTGTTTCATCTTCAAAGTCAATCTTTTCAAGTTTCCCTGGATTTGAAAGACGGCCGAAGAAAACGTTAGCTGGTCCCGCAATTAAATGCGCGTGTTTCGATTGTGGAACATAAACTAAAAACGTTAACAAAATTAGTAAATGCACCCACCAAGAGAAATAGAACACAGAAATGGCTGCGGTTTCATTTATCCCCGAGAAAACGTAAGCGATTGCAGAAGCGATTGGCTCACTCCATGAAAGCTCCTCGCCATGCCATATAATTCCCATCCCATTACCGAGTAGCACAGAAATCATTAAGCCACCGATGAAGATAAGAACAAGGCCTGATTTGAAATTACGTTTTAAACGAACTAGCTTCTCAACATAACGTCGATGAAAAGCCCAAAAGACTGCAATTAAAATAACAAGTGTGACAATTTCCTGGAAGAATGTAAATGCAGGGTATAGTGGTCCAAGTGGAAGATGTGATCCTGGTGCGAGTCCTTTCCAAACGAAGTCAATTGCTCCAAATTGGACAAGAATAAATCCGTAAAAGAACATAACGTGAATAATGCCGCTCTTTTTATCTTTCAGCAGCTTTTTCTGACCGAAAACATTGACCTTAAGGAGATCCCAACGCTCTTTAAAACGACGGTCAAATTCAATCTTTTTTCCTAACTGTATGTAGGCCATCCTCGTTCGTATAAGATACACAAACAAATATCCCGCATAAGCAATAACAGCAATGGCAGCCAGCCAATTCATGATCAGTAAGCTATTCATTTTTATGCTACCCCTCTCTTTGTAAGCCCTCTTTCTTTTTTAGAATCTTCAAAAACATATAATTTTCTGAATTTTATCCCCTACCTTCATTATATAATGAGTGAGCATTCAGTCAACAGTTTTTTGTTATACAACAACATATTTTTTAATAAAGCTGTTTATTTCGGTAAAACTATAAAGTGAAACTTTAATCAGTAGAAGTTATTTACTCCCTACTAATTATTAGGCCACAAATAACAGGATAAAATGAATGTTTGATTTATAAAAAACGAATGGTGAAAAGACCGTGAAGGAGGGAATTTACTCATGTTTTTCTTATCTCTCTTATTAATAGGTAGCACTCTCTGGATTGTAATTGATTTTTCTTATGGGAGAATTGTTCATTTAAAGCGTGTACGTTCTCGTTCTTTCCCTTTACGTCAAAGTGATTTTCACCTTTATACATACGGAAAAGATTTGTATGACGCTCTATTTACTGATATAAAACAGGCGAAACACCATGTGCACGTTTTGTTCTTCATTGTAAAAAACGATAAAATCAGCCGGGAATTTTTAAAGTTACTTATTGATAAGGCAAAGGAAGGAATTGAAGTAAGACTTCTACTCGATCGATTGGGAAGCCATCATTTATCAAATGAGGCCATTCGCTCCCTACAAAAACATGGTGTCTCTTTTTCATTTTGTCACAAAGTAAAGTTTCCTTTTCCTTTCTTTTCTGCAAATCAAAGAAACCATAGAAAAATTACAGTTATCGACGGGAAAATTGGTTATATTGGTGGATTTAATATTGGAGAAGAATATTTAGGACATAATCAAAAATTAGGATTATGGCGCGATTATCATTTACGTCTTACAGGAGAAGGAATACAAGATTTACAAAAGCAATTTTTACATGATTGGCTGGACGATACAGACCAAAATTTATTAGAGGCATCTCTTTATTTTCCTAAGCAACAACCAGGAACCATTCTGCATCGTTTTATCCCTACTGATGGGGCCTACTTGCAAAATACATTTTTATATTTAATTGAAAGCGCAGAAAAAGAACTCTTTATCGGTACACCATATTTCATTCCTGGAAGAAAAATTATGAATGCATTATTAGAAGCACGAAAACGCGGGGTTCAAATCACGATTCTCGTTCCAGAAAAAGCGGATCACCCCCTTGTTCGAGAAGCAAAATTCCCATATTGCCGAAAGTTAATACAAGCTGGCTGTAATATTTACGCATTTCAACAAGGTTTTTTTCACGCTAAAGTTATTATAGTTGATGACTACATCTGTGATATCGGAACTGCAAACTTTGATATGAGAAGTTTATATATTAACCATGAAATCAACTGCCTTTTATATGATGAACATTTTATACAAACAGTAAAAAATAAATTCCACGAAGATCTAGAAAATGCGTCATTACTTTCCTTGAAAGATGTTAGTCCGAATTCTCTCATTAATAGGGGAAAAGAATGGATAGGAACAATACTTGCTTTCTTTCTATAGGAAAGATAATGCATAAAGGAGATGTATTCATTATGATTATGCGTTTCGGATATGTCTCACATGCAATGGCACTCTGGGACTGTTCTCCGGCTAAAACGATGACATTTACAAGCTTTCAAAAGCTTAGTAAACAAGAACGAGAAGATAAATTATACGATGTTACGCGGCAGAATCTTGAGCATACAATACGTATTCTTCATTACAATATAGCGCATGAAATTCCATTATATCGCTTATCTTCTTCCATCGTCCCACTTGCAACACATCCCGAAGTCGAGTTTGATTACATCGGGTTGTTCACACCGCTTTGGCGTAAAATTGGGGCATTAATTAAAGAACATAATTTACGCGTAAGTTTTCATCCAAATCAATTTACGCTATTTACAAGCGATAAGCCACACATTACAACTAACGCTATTACAGATATGACTTATCACTATAAAGTATTAGATGCAATAGGAATTGCAGATTCTTCTTATATTAACATCCATGTAGGTGGTGCCTACGGAAATAAAGAAAAAGCGGTTGAACGTTTCCATGAAAACATAAAAAAACTTCCTGCACATATAAAAAGGCAAATGACACTTGAAAATGATGATAAAACATATACAACTGCTGAAACTTTATCTATTTGCCAAAAAGAAAAGATTCCATTTGTATTTGATTATCATCATCACATGGCAAATCTTTGCGAAGAACCGTTAGAACAGTTACTTCCTGCAATTTTTGAAACTTGGGCACATACAAATATCCTTCCTAAAGTTCATATTTCCTCCCCTAAATCAAAAAAAGAATTTAGGGCTCACGCGGAATATATTGATTTAGAGTTTATTAAACCTTTCTTACACGTTGCAAAAAAAATCAATCATAATTTCGATATTATGATTGAAAGTAAACAGAAAGATTTAGCGATGCTGCAATTCATACATGAATTATCCGCTATAAGAGGAATAAAAAGAATAAATGGCTCAACATTACAATGGTAAATTGTAATGTTGAGCTATTTTTTTCAAAAAAAGTAATTTTTTTAGTAAAAAACACCCTATTTTATATGCTATGATTGGAATTAGCATTTTCCACCTGTGATTCAACTTTATTGAAACGGAGTCATAATATGATTAATCAAAAAAAATATGTACACTTTGTTATGATATATATAATTATATTTTCTCTTTGGATATTTCTTATTCCTAAGAACTTGAATATAAAAGAAATTGGAATTCTCTTCTTATTTTGTTTTGCTGCACTCTTTTCTTGCTATTGCTTATATAAAGCTATTAAGAAAATGAAGCGCGGTGATAAATTATTTTGGGTTTTATTACTATGCACTTGCCTATGTGGATTGACAATGGAGATAACTTTATTTCTTCATTCACTTTCTATATATGACCAAGTCATATTCTCATATACGGCATTACCCTTTTTTATCGTACAATATATTTTGCTCTTTTCTGGCTTTGCTATAAAGTTCATAAAACATTACTCTATTAGAGGCCTAGCTCAATTTTCATTCGATAGCATCTTTATCATTATTATGAATATTTATTTTACCTTAGCTTTTATTTTGGACCGTTCAAGCTTTCGTATGTTAACAACAGATCATTGGGTTTTAATTGGATACTTTATTGCACAATCATTAGTCATTTACGCCGTTATTAGTCTATATAGACGAGAACAATATTCTGCTAGTAGAATCTCATTAATTATCGGCTTTACTATCATACTTGTATACGGATATATACATCTCTTTCAATTAAACGCAGGGATGGAAACTTCTTCTGAAGTCTCTTACTTAATACATACTGCTTCAATTTTATTAATCGGTTTATCGTCCATACTATACATTTTGGATAAACCAATGCAGCACGAAACGAAAACTAAATATTACCGGTTTGATTATGTGCGCTTTATATTACCTTATTTTAGTATAATCATTACTTTTTCTTTTATTATCTTTCAACCTTGGGATGATAAGTTCATGTTGATCGGTCTCGTATTATCACTTATTTTGTTATTCCTGCGACAACTTTACATGTGGAAAGATAATAAAGTATTAATCGATACATATGAACAGCTGACTACACAACTAGAAGATGAAGTTGAAGAAGGGGCATCTGCGTTATCAAAGAGTGAACAACGCTATAAATCTTTATTCGAAGATCATCCCGATGCTGTTTTCTCTTTAAATATGTATGGTATTTTCCAACAATCTAATACAGCCTGTGAAAGCTTATTTACTGCCTACTATTGTGAAGTAGAAAGCTATTCCCTTTTACACTTTATTGACTCAAAAGACCATGATTTACTAAAGAAAGCTTTACAACTAACGAAAGAAGGTAGACCACAAACTTTAGAAGTTCGCACAAAAGAAAAAGAAGGTTATTACTATTACCTTCACATTACACTCATCCCTACTTTCATAAACAAAGAAGTTGTTGGGATGTTCGGCATAGCACGTGATATTACAACTTTATATGAAAAACAAAAGCAAGTAGAACATTTAGCCTTTCATGATGCACTTACTGGGTTGCCTAATCGCCGCAAATTCGAAAAGGATTTAAAAAACATTTTAAATACAGCTCAAACTAGCGCAAATGATGTTGCCGTTATGTTTCTTGATTTAGATCGATTCAAAAAAATTAATGATAGACTCGGCCATGACGTCGGAGACTTATTATTAATTGAAGTAGCAAAACGATTACGCGGTTGCTTACGTTCAAAGGATGTCGTTGCTCGCCAAGGCGGAGATGAGTTTACAATTCTATTACCAGATATGTACTCAGAAAAAAGTGCGGCTTTTATAGCTGAACAAATTTTAAATATTTTAAACAAACCATTCTTCATTAAAGATGAAGAGCTATCTATTACACCGAGTATCGGAATTGCAATGTACCCTGATTGTGGAACAGATGTAACAGAATTAATGAAAAATGCTGATATGGCTATGTATCGCGCGAAGGCAAATGGAAAGAATAGATTTGTTTTCTTCTCAAAAGAAATGAGTATCGCTCAAAATGAAATCCAATTTTTAGAAGGCGAACTTTCAAAAGCACTACAACAAAATGAATTTTTCCTTGAATACCAGCCACAAGTAAGCACAAAAACAAAAAAAATTATTGGTTTCGAAGCATTAATTCGTTGGAAACATCCAAAGCTTGGTATCGTATCCCCGGCCCAATTTATTCCTCTAGCAGAGGAAACTGGATTCATTATTGAACTTGGAAATTGGATTTTACGTACTGCTTGCTTAGAAGCAAAAAGATGGCACAATCAAGGTTTCTCTCACTTAAAAGTCGGTGTAAATTTATCTGTTGTTCAATTTAACCATGCAGATTTAATTCCAACTATTTCAAAGGTTTTAGAAGAAACAGAGTTAAAACCAGAAGCACTAGATATGGAAATTACAGAAAGTATCGCCATTAATCAAAATCAATCTGTAGTTGCAAAACTAGAACAGCTTCAAAATCTTGGTATTCAAATTTCAATTGATGACTTTGGAACTGGTTATAGTTCTTTAGCTTATTTAACAAAATATCCAATTAACACATTAAAAATTGCTCGAGAATTTATTTGCGGAATTACAACTAGCCCTTTAGAGGAAGCGATTATTTCTGCCATTATTACACTATCAAAACAACTAAATTTAGAAGTTATTGCAGAAGGTGTAGAGACCGAAGAACAATGGAAGTTTTTATATGAGCAAAACTGTGACCACATTCAAGGATTCTTTATTAGCAAGCCCGTTTCTAGTAAAGACGTTTGGAGGTTACTCCACAAAAAAACAACCGTCTAAGTAAGACGGTTGTTTTTTAATATTCAAAAGGTAGGTCCGAAGCTAATTGTACCTCTTGATCATTATGAGAAATTACTTGGCTTTTCTCTAAAGCTGTATCTGTTAATGAAATACCCCATGCCATTGCTAACGTTAATAAACTACCAATAAGTAATTTTTTCATATTCCATCACCCACATTTTTTCTTTTAATATATCATGAAAATTTATCCATGCCGTATGCAATTATGCATATCCATTTTTTAGGGTTATTCATTGATTGATTTTATTTACGATTGCCTCTTTATATGCATGCATTTCTAATATATCAAAAAAGAAACTTGCTTTCTTATATGTATCTTCAATCTCTGCCTCATCATACTCCAACTTTTCTAGACATTCACCTCTTTGATAGTACAGCTGCCCAATTAATGCCATACTATTAATTCGGCAAGATATTTCAATCGCCTTATTCACTTGATATAAGGCTTGTTCATATTGATTATCTAAGTATAATGCTTTTGCATGATTATATCTTACCTTCACGTCGAATTCTTCATTATCATGCAATGACTCTAATTGTTTCAATATACCTTCAAATAACTCAATACTCTTCTTAAAATAGCCATTTTCAGCATAAATATTTGCGATTGCATTTTCTATATAGAGGTTTTGGTATACATCTATTCCAGCTAATTGTTGGTTTAACAATTTTTTTAATTCTAAAATACAATATTCGTAATCAATTTTCTTCAATATGTAAGCTGCTACATGATATTGCCATTGAAGAAACTGCTGGAATTCGGGATGATATTCTTCCTTTTTCAGCTCATTCCATACTCTATTATAAATCTCTTTATACTTTTTTTGCTTACATAGCGTAATGACTTGATCTTTAAACTGCTTTTTCCTCTCAATATCTGAATAAATGAGTACCTCATAAAAATGAATAATGGGAACTTGTAACTTTGCTGCAATACCTTGCAATATATCCATACTTGGGTATACTGCGCCTGATTCAATTCGGCTCACTTCCGATTGATGACATATGTTCTCGGATAACTGTTTTTGTGTTAATCCCCGCATTACCCTAATTTTCTTAATTTCACTTCCTAATTTTTCTGCGTGCATACTTACTCACCATCCCATTATAACAATATAATTTGTTAAGTTGTCATACCACTACAATAATGTGAGTTCGACAATTTTTGACATGAAATAATGCATAATATATATAAAATTCGGCAAATTCTTCATACAATTCGTCTCACATACAATAATAGATTAGTGGTTTTATAGATAAATTATAGAAAATTCGCCCGTGCCTTCGTTACATTCGGTCTTCTTTTTCCTTTATTAGCAGTAGCAGAAGTTATTCACACCCAAGAATTAGACAAAAATGAAGTAAAATTTGAAATTACTTAGCCTAATTTAACGCTTAAAAAATTACACAACCTCAAAATGATACGAAAAAATATGCTGAAAAAGTATTTAAAAGGTGAGATAAATGAGGCGGAAGCTCAACAAAAGTGAATGACAACTGAAATGAATATAGATTCCCAACCTACAAATAAAGCAACAAAAGAAAATCAAACCGAAGCTCGCCTTGCACAAACATATAAAAACTATAAAGTATATGGCCAAGATCTCATTGTAAAAGTAGATAAAAATGGAGTAATCACAACTGTTAGTGGTAAAGTTGTCCAAAACTTAGATCAACAACCTAATCTTACTATAACAAATTTTTTGTCGAAAAATGAAGTAAAATCTAAATTACACGATATACTTCAAATCCTGAGCGATGCGACTGTGACGAAACTCTCTATTGAAATACTTGTTTATAAGAAAAAAGAAGCTTACCATTCATAGGTAAACTTCTTTTCATATCCATCCCTTTTCTTCCGCAATTGTAATTGCCTCAATTCTATTTTTCGCATCAAGCTTCGTTAATACTTCAGAAATATAATTACGTACTGTACCAGGTGAAAGATAAAGTGTCTTTGCAATTTCATTTGCTGTCTTTCCTTCTTTCGCAAGTAGCAATACTTCTTTTTCGCGATCTGATAACGGATTTTGCTCCTGCCATAAGCCGAACATTAAATCTTGAGAGATCTCTCGTTTACCTTTCATTACGTTGCGAATCGATGCAGCTAAATCCTCGCTTGGGCTATCTTTTAATAAATATCCGTGCACACCAGCTTTCATTGCTCGTTCAAAATATCCAGGGCGCGCAAATGTTGTTAAAATCATTACTTTACATGCCGATTTTTCTTTCTTCAACGTTTCTGCAACATCTAATCCGCTTTGAATTGGCATTTCAATATCCATAATGCTTACATCAGGTTTTAACGATTCGATTAGTTTTAGCGCCTCTTCTCCGTTCGCTGCTTGCCCAATTACTTCAATATCATCTTCTAGATCAAGCAGGGCTCCTAACGCACCACGAAGCATTCGCTGATCTTCTGCAATAATAATTCGAATCATGCCTTCACCTCATCTTTTCCTGTTCTAATAACAACTGGGACTTTTACTGTTAATAGTGTTCCTGGATTAATCGTACCCAGTTCAACAAATCCATCAATAAGAGCGATTCGCTCCTTCATACCACGAATACCATTCCCATCGTGATTTTGATCCGCTAAACCGATTCCGTTATCTTCTACTGTCAAAATTAATTCACCTTGTGATTCTAGTACAGAAACTATGCACCGCGTCGCCTTACTATGCTTTACAACATTCGTAACAGCCTCACGTAAACACATTCCTAAAATATTTTGTTCAATGGGTGATAGCGAACTTGCACTCGTTTCTTGTTTGATCTCTAATTCAACATTAGCAGCTTGTAAGATCGCTTTTATTTGCTCAAGCTCTTCTTCTACTGTAATCATACGCATATCAGAAATTAATTCCCTGAGCTGTTTTAATGCCGTGCGAGATGTTTGTGTAATTTCCTTTGCTTCCGCACTTGCACGCTCCGGATTTTTTACAATTAATTTCTCCACGAGCTGACTCTTTAAAGTAATGAGTGATAGCGTATGCCCGAGCGTATCATGAAGATCTCTTGCAATACGCTGCCTCTCTTCACGTTTTACTAAGTCTTTAATTTGCTCATTCGCTTCGTTTAATTGATTTCTTAACATCTTTTTTTGATTAAAATTACGCATTCCAAATGGTGTAAGAAGCATTAAAATAAACATCGGAACGATATTTACTAAACTTGTCGGTGTTAGTTGATTCATATTTACAAATACAAATGCTCCAAGCATTACAACTAACAAACATAGTAATATCCGAAATACTTTCTTACTTGGTGCAAATCCCATCGCACTTGCCGTGAAAAAGCCAAAGAATATCATGAAGGGATTATAAAATAAAGCAAATAAATAGATGAGCACCATCTGTATACATGCCCACAAAACAAACGTCTTCTGAACAAAATAAAGTTGACGGTATGTAATAATAAAAAGTATCAACATACCGCTCCCTAGCACAAGCTTCCATCCTGACACTTGCGCTAAATGGTAAATTGGAAATAACAAATACACAAGAAACATATACGGAAAGAACCCCATATGTTTCGGAAAAATCTCAATCCTCTTCTTCTCTGTCATTTATACCGCTTCCTGTCTTTTTCTTATATATATTGATACTACAACAAATATAAGGAAATAGCCTCCTAATACCGCGATATTTTCCCAACCAATTGATTTTCCAGCTACAATATCCCATGCGCCGCTTCCAAAATGATATGTTGGTGTCCATTCACTAATAGATCTTAATATTTTCGGGAATACTTCGATCGGCATCCATAGACCACCAAGAATTGCTAAACACATATTTAAAATATTCGCTAAGCCCGCAGCAGCATCCGCCTTCTTAATAGAACCTATTACTGTCCCTAACGCTAAAAATGGTGTGACACCTAACAACAACCATAATCCAGCACCAATCCATTGCCCTACTGTTAACTCAACATGATTAATTAATATTCCTGCGATAAAGATAACTAAGATTGAAAAAGCATTCACTACAGTTTGAGCGATAATCTTCGCTGTTATATACGCTCCCTCTGGAAGTGGTGTAATTTTTAAAAGATGTGTCCAACCCTGCCCTTTTTCTTGAGAAATTCTCACACCGAAACTAAAAAGTGCTGTCCCTACAATACTGAACGTTGCCATTGAGATTAAATAATGTGCTTTCCACGCATCTCCGTTTTGTGGCACTTGAACCACATTTGTGAAAATGTAATAAAACATAACTGGCATTAATAATGAGAAAAAGATAAACAATTTATTACGAAACGTACGTAAAATTTCTATTTTGCATTGCATCCATAAAGCTCTCATGCGATTTCCCCCTCCTGATTTGTGATAAACTGTTCAAATGCTTCATCAAGGCTTCCACGTTCAACAGAAACATCTGTTACAGGTAAGTTCTTTTCATAAATTGCTCTTAACGTTGCATCTGTATCTTCTGTTGCTAAAGTGAAGTGTCCTTCTTTTGATTGTACTTCTGTTACGTTTGGTAATTCTTTTAGTAATTTTGCAGGAATACTTTCCTTCGAATAAAACGTGATTGTTTTTCGTGAAATCGTTGCTTTCATCGCATCTGGTGTACCATCTGCGATAATCTTTCCATTCGCAAACAATAAAATACGATTTGCTAATGCGTCTGCTTCTTCTAAATAATGCGTCGTTAAAATAATCGTTTTCCCTTCACTTGCTAACTTTCGAATTGTTTCCCAAAATGTTCTTCGAGACGTAATATCCATTCCAACTGTCGGCTCATCTAAAAATAGCAAATCTGGATTTCCTGCAAATGCGAGTGCAAAATTTAACCTTCTCTTTTGACCACCTGATAATTTCTCGCATCTTTGTTTTCGTTCCGATTTTAAATTCGATAACTGTAGCAACGTTTCTTTCGCTACCGGGTTCGTATAATAGCTACGGAATAACTCAATTGCCTCTTCCACCGTAATGCTATCAATGACACTTACTTCTTGTAGCATCGCGCCGATTCTATTACGAACATCTCTATGCTCTGGACTCTTTCCAAATGTAGAAATCGTTCCTTCCGTCGGATCCTTTAATCCAAGCATTATCGACATCGTCGTCGTTTTCCCTGCACCATTCGGTCCAAGCAATGCTACGATTTCTCCTTTATTCACATGAAATGAAACGTTATTTACTGCTTTTTTATGTTTAAATGTTTTAGAAACACTATTTACTTCAATAATCTTTTCCATCTCTCCACCTCCGCTGTTTCTTATATTTACATTGTATTACTTGGAAAACTTAGGAAACAGTATGATGCGTCATGACATCGATATGACAATTGTCATGTATTCTTTATGAGAGGAATCAATCCGCCATACTAAGCGAGTAGCAGGACGAAAATAAACATGATACAATCGGGTAAGATATATATTCGAGGAAGGACAGTGGTTTTCATGATTATTCGTAATGAACAAGATTTAGAAGGCTTACGAAAAATCGGTCGCATCGTTGCGCTTGCACGTGAAGAAATGAAAAAAGAAGCGAAGCCAGGTATGACAACGAAAGAGCTTGATTTGATCGGTAAAAAAGTATTAGATGAGCATGGTGCTATTTCTGCACCTGAAAAAGAATATGATTTCCCTGGCGTAACTTGCATCAGTGTAAACGAAGAAGTTGCTCACGGTATTCCAGGTGATCGTGTATTAAAAGAAGGCGACCTTGTAAATGTCGACGTATCTGCAGCACTTGATGGTTATTATGCAGATACAGGTATTTCATTTGTACTTGGAGAAGATGAAGCAAAAGAAAAGCTTTGCCAAGCAGCTGTTGATGCCTTTTGGGCAGCAATGAAAAAGGTGAAAGCTGGTTCAAAACAAAACCAAATTGGTCGTGCCGTTTCAAACTTTGCACATAAAAATGGATACAATGTTATTCAAAACTTAACTGGTCACGGTATTGGTCTTAGCTTACATGAAGCACCAAACCACATTTTAAGCTATTTTGATCCAATGGATAATGCGCTTCTAAAAGACGGTCTTGTTATCGCTGTAGAGCCATTCATTTCTATGAAAGCTGATCATATTATCGAACGTGGCGATGATGGTTGGACATTCGTTACACCTGATAAAAGCCTTGTTGCACAATGTGAACATACAGTTGTCGTAACACGCGGCGAACCGATTATTTTAACAGAAATATAAAATTAAAAATGACCGTTTTTTAGAATTTCTCTATTAAAACGGTCATTTTTAATTTTTGGAAAATATTTGTTAAACCGCTGTTGAACTCTTTATCATTTAAGTATATAATCTTTAGCGAAGGTTATTCATAATCATCTTCAAGAGAAGATAACGCTATTATCAAAAGGGATACCTTCTTTTTTATTATGTAAAGCAGCTTCAAAAATGACCGCAGTAATGATTTAGTCGAATATTATAAATACCTTATATTCTACTAAATCCAAAAAGGAACTGTATCATCTTAACTTCGGTCCACAAATTGTACAGCTCTCTAGGCAAAAAGTTAATTTTCATAAATGTAATAAATGAACTTCCTAAGATACAATTATTTCAAATTCATATTACATAAATGAATATTTTCAAAGTACATATTGTCTTCACCCTAACCAAAATCAACCTTATTCAGATTTTTTCCACACAACTTTAAAGCAAAAACAAACTTTCAACTTGGGATACATTACTTTGGTTAGCATGTATCGTAAAACTTACCTTTATAACTATTCAGTTCGTAACACATTCACAAGAAAATACTCTTGTATATAAAGGTCTGATATCGTTCCTTTTATCAGCATACTTTCGACATTTTTTGTCGAATTATGTCTAGTCCAGATTTTTACGTTACTTTATATATGCCTTTGATTAAACCTCTATTCTGCCAGAGAACGTACATAGAAACGGAGGGATATTAGCAACAAATACTTTATAACAATTAACTTTTTTTATATTCCATTTGTTCATGTGGAATATATTCCTCAGTGAACAAATGAATGTTCAAAGGAGGCAAAATGAAAAAACTTTTCAATATATGTTTAATTGTATTTGTACTATTTTCACAGTTTATTAGTTTCCCGTACAATCAAGCAAAAGCTGAGACTTTAAAGGAAACTTCATTATTTGACAATGTTGAGATGAAAGATGCAACAGATCATATTATTGACGAAGCAAAAAATCCTAACAACTTAATAAAGATAGGATCAACCATTCAAGTAGAATATGCTTGGTCAATAAAGGATCAACAAGTTGTACATGCAAACGATATAGCAGTAATTCAAATACCACTTGCATTAAAAGTATCTAAAGATTTGCAAGGAGATTTAGTAACAGATCAAAAAAATATTGGTCAATATTTTATAACAGCTAAAGATAATAAATTAAAACTAATATTTAATGATCAAGTAGAAAATTCGAAAGATACTAAGGGAAAAATTAAAATTGATACTGTGTTTAACCCAACTTTAAAAACTGAAGAGAAATCAGTTCAAATCGCTTTTCCTTTAGGCACACTGGTTCAGCCTATAACAGTTCCTATTCAAGTAGAAGATTCTAAAGAAGATGGCACCAAACAGGATACTAATAAACAAGTGCCAGATCCAGTAGCTAAACCTGCTACTGATAATCCGGAGCAA
>NZ_JAKUFR010000083.1:0-21394 GCF_022663555.1 Bacillus cereus group sp. BfR-BA-01381 | reverse complement strand
AAAATCGCCGATATAATTTCATATACCATAAAATCACAAGACATTTGCCCCTCATAAAGGAATATATATTTAAAAGGAGGCGGATTGAAATGAAGAGGGTAATGTACGTTGTATTATTACTTAGCCTTGTCATTGGAATGACAGCTTGTAACGATGAAACGTCCTCAAGTCGCACACTTTTAGCTATTGGAAAGCCAGCGAAAGATAATGTTATATATTTTACGCATACAGATAACAGACGAAAGATACAGGAAATACAAGACATGTTTCAAAATAAGAAGTGGAAAAGAAATAAAACATTCAGCACTGTGAATAAGACACCAGATGTCGTCTTTTCAATAGATGAAGACAATGCAGGGTTACCAACATTATATGTTACGGTGTATTTTCATGAAGATGGAGCGGACGTTCTTAACTTGTACGGGGAGTATACGAGTTTAAATAAACAAGAACTTGCAATGCTGAGAGAAAAGATGAGTGCATATTATCCTAAAATGATTTCTGGTCTAGTTTCATAAATTACTTGCAAACAAAATTACCTTATCTTTCCAAAACAAATGAAGAGAAAGTGATCTGTCTATATGCAGTTAATGGAATAACACTTGCCACTTTAATTTTCTTTTAATATAATTAATTTAGAATTTTTAAATATTCTAAATTTTATAAAGGTGGGGTTTGTGTGAATCTCGTTCAATCTTTGGCTGAAACGGCGAAAAAGAAGGGGGATAAACCGGCTTATATATTTATGGATCAGTCGGTCTCATATGACCAATTAAACAAAATGGTCACAAGGTTTTCTAGCAATTTAGCAGAAATGGGCATTGGAAAAGGGGACAATGTTGCATTAGTTGTTGGAAATTCACCACATTTTTTGGTCGGTTTATACGGAACAATGAAAGCGGGAGCAACTGTTATTCCAGTTAATCCAATTTATACAGCAGACGAAATGCATTACATTTTACAAAATGGAGATGTAAAAACAATCATCGTACTCGACGTCCTTCTACCTGTTATACAATCTCTTACAACAAGACTTCCTTCATTAGAAAACATCATCATATGCGAAACCTCATCAGATTTTAACCATACAGAAACCGAAAAAATGAAAACGTTTACTAGAATGATAGGGGCTGGAGATTTAACTTACGAAGGCCCTGAGCTAGATGAAGAAGATGTAGCGGTTATTCTATACACTTCAGGCACGACTGGAAAACCGAAAGGCGCTATGTTAACTCATAAAAATTTATATAGTAATGCGAGCGATGTGGCGTCGTATTTACAATATACGGCTAATGATCGCGTCGTTGCGGCACTGCCGATGTTCCATGTATTTTGTTTAACGGTGGCGGTCAATGCACCGATTGTGAACGGAGCAACGATTTTAATGTTACCGAAATTTAGTCCGAAAGAAGTATTCCGTATTTGTCGTACGTACGAACCGACGATTTTTGCTGGTGTACCGACGATGTACAATTATTTATATTTATTCGAAGAAGCGAGCGCGGAAGATGTGAAGACACTTCGCCTTTGTATTTCAGGTGGTGCTTCAATGCCAGTTGCTCTTCTGCAAAACTTTGAAAAACGTTTTGACGTTATCGTTTCAGAAGGATACGGTTTATCAGAAGCATCAC
Source organism: Bacillus cereus group sp. BfR-BA-01381 (assembly GCF_022663555.1). Taxonomy (NCBI): domain Bacteria; kingdom Bacillati; phylum Bacillota; class Bacilli; order Caryophanales; family Bacillaceae; genus Bacillus; species Bacillus cereus group sp. BfR-BA-01381. The sequence goes on along the minus strand of NZ_JAKUFR010000083.1, from coordinate 19,763 downwards.
CAGTTACTTGTTTTAATCCGCTTGATCGTCCGCGTAAACCAGGATCGATCGGTACAAATATTTGGCATGTAGAAAATAAAATTGTAAATGAACTTGGGGAAGAAGTACCTGTCGGAGCAGTCGGTGAATTAATTGTTCGCGGACCTAACGTTATGAAAGGATATTATAACGCGCCAGAAGATACAGCTGCGACATTAAAGGACGGCTGGTTGTATACAGGAGACTTAGCGAAAATGGATGAAGAAGGTTACTTCTATATCGTTGATCGTAAAAAGGATATCGTCCTAGTTGGCGGTTATAACGTATACCCTCGTGAAGTAGAGGAAGTATTGTATACACACGAATCTGTAGCAGAAGTGGTCGTAATCGGCGTTCCTGATGAAAACTTAGGAGAAGCAGTGCGAGCTTACGTCGTTCTGAAACAAACGAACGTAACAGAAGAAGAACTGATGCATTACTGTGCGTTACATTTAGCGAAATATAAAGTGCCAAAGAGTATTGAATTTTTAACAGAATTGCCGAAGAATACGACAGGTAAATTGCTGAGAAGAGCTTTGAGAGAAAAAGCGATGCAAGTTTAAAAATAGGGGCAACCATCTTTATGAAGATGGTTGCCTTTCTACTTTTTAGCATTGGTTAAGCTATGGTGCCATATATTTAAACCGTAATATGACTAATAAGGAGGAGATATAAGTGGAACAGAAGGAATTACGTTTACGGCGAGTGCAGTATCTTATTTGTGACATTATGGATGAAATGAATGCTGAAAGTGAGAAGAAAAACTTAGAGATTTTGCAGCAAGTCATTGATCATCTTTCAGGAGCAATAGGTGATTTAGTGGATCCATCAAGCTCGTATTCTATTGATTATTTAGAGAGGAAAGTTCATACGGCACATTATTTACTTTTTAATAACGAGCGGAAGGCGTACTTATGTAGGAAATAATATTATCATTTCTATTTGACATTGATAATCATTATCAATATGATAGTTATGTTGGATATATTTATATAAAGGGAGATGTCATATTGATAATGATTAAGAAAAAACATGTAAATGCATTCGTTATAGCAGCAACGTTAGTAGTTCCATTTAGCGGTATTATGGCACCAATCGCGAAAGCTGAAGCAGCGGTTGAAATGAAAGCAAATAGTAGACTAGCAGATGGCACGTATGACGTTATTTTAAAGACTTATAAAGATCAAACGAATGATACATCGGTTGCTTCTACATATTTAAAAAATGAAAAAGTAACCGTTCAAGGTGATAAAAAAATCGTTACGTTAACAGTTCAAGATAGTAGCTATTTCCAGTATCTTAGAGTAGAAGATACGAATAAAGTAGGGACATTCCATGATATAAAAGTAATTTCCGAAGATAAAGCGAATAACGGTACGAAAGTTGTTCAATTTGAAATTGATGAGTTTTCGAAAAAATATAATATGCAAATGCATATATTAATTCCAGCAATTAAATATGATCATAAATATCAAGTACAGTTTGAAATTGATGCGAGTGCAATTGAACAGAAGCCTAAATTCTCTGACGTACCAGCATGGGCACAAGAGTCAGTTCAATATTTAGTAGATAAAGAAGCAGTGCACGGTAAGCCAGATGGTACATTTGCACCGGCTGAAAATATCGATCGTAGTTCCGCTGCAAAAATATTAGCAACTGTTTTAGGTTTAGAAATTAAGAAAGATGCAAAGCCGTCATTCCCTGATGCACAAAATCACTGGGCAACGCCGTATATCGCAGCAGTTGAAAAAGCAGGTATTGTAAAAGGTGATGAGAGGGGGAACTTTAATCCGAGCGGGTTAATTAACCGTGCATCAATGGCTTCTATGCTAGTAAATGCATATAAATTAGAAAGAAATGAAAATATAAAACTACCGAAAGAATTTGCTGACTTAAACAATCATTGGGGTGCGAAGTATGCCAATATTTTAATCCAAGAAAACATTTCAATTGGAACAGATAATGGCTGGGCTCCAGATAAAGCGGTAAGCCGTGCGGAAGCAGCACAATTTATTGCGAAGGCGGATAAGTTGAAGAAATAAAGTGAACGAAAAGTCAGTGAGGGAAAATCATCACTGACTTTTCGTTATTAAAAAAACAAATTCCAAGTTGACACATGCGAATTACAGAATTAAAATGAAAAGAAATCGAATACATTAGAAGCTAATCAGATAAACTGAAGGCGCACAATGTTCACGTTTGTGAATATATTGTGTGCCTTTTTCTATTGTATAAACTAAGGGGGATTTAACGATGAAACAGTGGGGGAAGGCAGCGTTTATGAAAAGTACAGGTGTTTTATTATCAGCAGTTGTACTTTTATCAGGGTGTGGTTCAGCAACATCCACTAATAATTCTGAAGGAAATGGAGATAAAAATACAGTTGAGCTTTTAAATGTTTCGTATGATCCAACTAGGGAGTTATATCAAGACTTCAATAAAGATTTTGCGAAGTACTGGAAAGAGAAGCATGGGCAAACAGTAAATGTAAAACAATCGCACGGAGGATCTGGAAGTCAGGCGCGTTCTGTTATTGATGGCTTAGAAGCAGACGTTGTTACGCTAGCGCTAGCTTATGATATTGATGCGATTAGCAAGAAGAAACAACTAGCAGAAGATTGGCAGAAGCGACTTGCGGATAATTCCACTCCGTACACATCAACAATTGTATTTCTTGTACGAAAAGGAAACCCGAAAGGAATTAAAGATTGGGATGATTTAACGAAAAAAGGTGTGTCTGTCATTACGCCTAATCCGAAAACATCAGGCGGAGCACGTTGGAACTATTTAGGGGCATGGGGATATGCGCTGAAAAAATATAACAATAGTGAAGATAAAGCGAAAGAGTTTGTCGGTCAAATTTATAAAAACGTGGAAGTACTAGATTCAGGGGCACGCGGAGCAACGACAACTTTCGTTGAAAAAGGAATTGGTGACGTATTAATCGCGTGGGAAAATGAAGCATTACTATCACAAAAAGAGCTCGGAAAAGATAAATTTGAAATTGTAACACCTCCAATTAGTATACTAGCGGAACCACCAGTAGCTGTTGTGGATAAAGTAGTTGATAAAAAAGGAACGAGAAAAGTGGCAGAAGGATATCTTGAATATTTGTATTCAGAAAAGGGGCAAGAAATTGCAGCGAAAAACTTCTATCGCCCTCGTAACGAAAAGGTAGCAGAAAAATATGCATCTCAATTTCCAAAAGTTCAATTATTTACAGTAGATGAACTATTTGGCGGTTGGAAAAAAGCGCAGGAAAAACATTTTAATGATGGCGGTGTATTCGATCAAATTTATAAAAAATAAGGGGGGATGAGGTGAAAGAAGATGAGGAAAAAACGTGTTTTACCGGGGTTTGGATTATCTCTTGGATTTACAATGCTATATATGAGTTTATTCGTACTTATACCACTTTCTATCGTATTTATTCAAACTTCACAGTTAGGTTGGAAGAAATTTGCTGAAGTTGTAACGAGCGAGCGTGTGCTGCATTCTTATCAAGTGAGTTTAACGACTTCACTTGCAGCAGCGGTTGTAAATGCCATTTTTGGCTTATTAATTGCTTGGGTACTCGTTCGTTATACATTTCCAGGGAAACGATTGTTAGATGGATTAATAGATTTACCTTTCGCTCTTCCGACTGCTGTAGCTGGTATTACACTGACAACGCTATATGCCGAAAATGGCTGGGTGGGGAAAATATTTAGTATGTTTCATATAAAAGTAGCTTTTACGCCGCTCGGAATTATTGTTGCACTTACGTTTATTGGGTTACCATTTGTCGTTCGAATGGTGCAACCAGTACTTCAAAATATTGATAAAGAAGTAGAAGAGGCGGCTTCTAGTTTAGGGGCGTCACGCTTCCAAATATTTGTGAAAATCATTTTGCCAGAAATATTCCCAGCTTTACTTGCTGGCTTTTCACTCGCATTTGCACGGGCATTAGGAGAATACGGATCTGTCGTTTTCATCGCAGGTAATATGCCCATGAAAACAGAAATCGCACCGCTTATGATTATGACGAAACTCGAACAATATGATTATGCAGGAGCAACAGCAGTAGCAGCAGTTATGCTTATCATTTCGCTTCTTTTCCTTCTTCTTATTAATATGATTCAAAGCTGGAGTAGAAGGCATGAATTAAAAAGTGAATAGGAGGAGAGAAAGTGGAACCAACATTATTAGAAAAGAAAATAATAAAAAAAGTGTCAGCTAAAAAAGAATCTAAACTTGTACCAAGCATATTAATTGCGATTACAGTTTTATTTTTATCTCTCTTTCTATTACTCCCGCTCGTAACAATTTTTTTGAAAGCTTTTGAAAAAGGATTTGATGTATACTTTGCTGCTATCACTGATCAAGAAGCATTTTCAGCAATTAGGTTAACGCTTCTCGTTGCGTTAATCGTTGTACCGCTGAATACGGTATTCGGAATTGCAGCGGCATGGCTTATTACAAAGTTTCAGTTTAAAGGAAAACAGGTATTATTATCTCTTATTGAACTGCCGTTTGCCGTGTCACCAGTTATCGCAGGATTAGTGTTCGTTTTACTCTTCACACCGAGGGGGGCTCTTGGTGAATGGCTACTCGAACATGGAGTGAAACTCATTTTCTCTGTTCCTGGCATTATTATCGCAACAATCTTTGTAACTTTCCCGTTCGTTGCACGGGAATTAATTCCGATTATGCAGGCGCAAGGGAAAAGTGAAGAAGAGGCGGCTTTATCACTTGGCGCAAGCGGCTGGAAAATGTTTTGGCGCGTTACGCTTCCTAATATAAAATGGGGCCTTTTATACGGGATGATCCTATGTAATGCCCGTGCTATCGGTGAGTTCGGAGCAGTTTCTGTTGTATCAGGTCACGTGCGCGGCGTTACGAATACGATGCCGCTTCACATTGAAATTTTGTACAATGAATATCAATTTTCAGCAGCGTTCGCTGTGGCGACTTTAATGTCACTCATCGCTGTTCTTACGCTCGTTATAAAAAACTGGATTGAATGGAGAATGGAAAAACGACAATAAGGGGGGATTATGGTGAGTATTCAAATTCAAAATGTATCAAAACGATATGGTACATTTCAGGCGCTAACAGATATTCATTTGGATATTCCCAAAGGCGAACTTGTCGCTTTATTAGGCCCGTCAGGTTCTGGGAAAACGACGTTATTACGAATTATTGCAGGATTAGAAGAAGCGGATGAAGGCTCTATTTCATTTGAAGGGGAAGATCTAACAGACATTCACGTAAAAAATCGGCAAGTCGGTTTCGTCTTCCAACACTATGCGCTTTTTAAACATATGAATGTATTTGAAAATGTCGCTTTCGGTTTAAAGGTAAGAAAGAAAAGCTTAAGACCGTCAGCAGAAGTGATAGAAGAAAAAGTAACAGAACTATTGAAACTAGTAAAAATGGATGGTTTCGCCAAACGTTACCCAGCACAACTATCTGGCGGACAACGACAGCGTATCGCACTAGCTCGAGCACTTGCAGTCGAACCGAAAATTTTATTACTTGATGAACCGTTCGGTGCACTTGATGCAAAGGTAAGAAAAGAATTACGAAGATGGCTCCGGAAACTACATGACGAATTTCAAATTACGAGTGTATTCGTAACACATGACCAAGAAGAAGCGTTAGACGTTGCAGACCGCATCGTTGTAATGAATGAAGGTCGCATTGAACAAATGGGAACGCCGGAGGAAGTATATGAAAACCCAGCAACCCCGTTCGTGTACGACTTTTTAGGAAATGTAAATTTATTTCACGGCCGCGTCAATAAAGGTAAGCTAAATGTAGGATCGGTAGAACTAGAAGCACCAGAGCATAAACACGTTTCAAACGTAGACGGAGTAGCTTACGTAAGGCCACATCACTTATCTATCTCTCGTACAAAACAAAGCGTAGATGCAATCCCGGCGAAAGTATCATATTCTCACGCAGTTGGACCTGTCGTATATGTAGAATTAAAACGAGACGGAACAGATGAGTATTTAGAAGCAGAAATTAGTAAAGAACAGTTCAAACAGCTAAGCATTCAAGCGGGTGATGTTGTATACGTACAGCCGAAAGAAGTGAAGGTGTTTATTCCGGAGGATTTTGTGATTTAAGAGTGAACACTCTTAAATTACAAAATCTATTAATAAGAAAAGGTCTCCTAAAAGATATTTTAGGAGACCTTTTCTTTGTTTGTCGTAATAACTTTTTCTCATATGAAATGTAGTAGGAAGTTTGTATATATAATAGCGGAGTGTGTTCAAATAACTATTGGATACAAGTAGTAATGAAGATATTTCTCTTACTTTCTTAAACACAGTTATTACAATTAGAAGACCCACATTTACGCTATTCCAATGAAACTCAATGTATTAGCTTCATTGCACAAACTGATGTCGGCCGCGGAAAATGGGCCCAGTTCAATGTAACGAATACAGTGAAGGCATGGGTAGATGGCGCGAGACCAAACAACGGTTTTAAACTACATGCAATATGGTGGTTCAGATGTAGGCTACGGTGCGCATATACATTTAAACCAACAAAAGGCAGAAACAATTACATTAACAGGAATGTCTAAATCTCAAAATGTAGAAAATACCGCACCAGATAAGCTCTCAAGAGATTACTCTATTTGGGCAGATGTGTATTATCAAGATGGTAGTGGGGCTAATTACCAAACGAAATTCCCAAGTGGGACAAATGATTGGAATCGTAGTGCAGTTGTGATTCCAGCAACAAAACCAATTAAACGTATGGAAATCTATCTTCTCTTTAGAAATAATAACAAAGGGAAAGTTTGGTTTGATAACATCCGTTTACTAGAAGGTAACGCTCTTATTAAAAACGAGTACGACAACGATGGCAATGTTGTTGCGACGTATGATGAAGAAGGACAGAAGAATACATTCACATACGATGCATCTGGAAATAAAAAGAGCGAAACAGATGAAAAAGGAAATACAAAACTATATGATTATAACAAGGATAATCTATTAATGAAGGTTACATTGAAAAATGGTACCTCTGTAAATTATCGTTATGATTATAATGGAAACACAACAGAAAAATCTGTCATGTTTGGTGGGAAAACACAAACACACAAATATGAATATGATGTAGATAATAAAAATACAGTGTATATCGATGCGTTAAACCGTCGTATTGAAAATACGTACGATGAAAATGCAAACAAGATTAAAACAAAAATGCCAAATGGTTCTATCTTAGAGTCTGTATATGATACAGCAGATCGCCTCGTTGGTGAAAAGCGTAATGGAAAAGATTCATTTACATTCGAACGTGACCAAAATGGACAAGTTACGAAAGTAAAAGATCATGTCAACGGGGTAGAACGCACGAAAACATACGACAAGGCTGACCGTGTCACAAACGCAACAGATAGCCGAGGCGGAAAAATTGACTGGGCATATCATGACAAAGCAAACAGCAAGACAGAAAAACTAAAAGAACAAACAGTAACGCAAGGCGGATACACAAATAAAGTATCGTATGACTACAACACGTTAGAGCAAAACATTCGTGTAACAGACGGTTCTCAAACGTATCGATTTGACTATGATGATCAAGGAAATGTTCGTACGTATACAGCTGGAAATGGTTCAGATTATACTTTTAACTATGACCACGCGAACAAAATTAAAGATTTAGTAGTCGGTACATCAAACAGTATTCTACTTTCTGAACGATATGAATATGATCAAGCGGGTAACCGTACGAAGATTAAACATGAAGGTGCGGGCGGAAAAGTAACAGAGACAAACTTTGTCTATGACCCGATTAACCAACTATTAAATGAAGCATTGCCAAACGGAACAAGTAAATCTTACACATTGGAATCACAAGTTTTTATAGGTTTAGGCAAGCTGATAACATAAGAGTCTGTTTGCATGTTCTATCTTTTTTTATGTACAATAAGGATAAGAAATGATATAGACAGGGAGAGAAAATCCATGTCCACTAAATTAGTAAATTTACGGATTGATTTTGCTTTTAAACAGTTATTTGGAACGAAAGGAAATGAGGAAATTTTAGCAGGTTTCTTAAATGCAATTTTAGAGGAATCTTTAGATGCACCTATTACATCGTTACAACTAGACGATCCACATCTCCATAAATCTTATGAAGATGATAAGCTATCAATTTTAGACTTATTAGCAACGCTAGGTAATGGAACGCAAGTGAATATCGAAATTCAGCTTAGGAATACACATGATATGGTAAAGCGATCTTTATATTACTGGAGTAAACTTTATACATCCCAGATGCAAGAAGGAATGCCATATCGTTCACTTCGAAAAACCATTACTATTAACTTATTAGATTTTATTTTATTTTCTCAGGATGATGCATTTCATACTATCGGACAATTATGGAATACTAAAATGCAGCAACTCTTAAGTGACGACATTGAAATTCATTTTGTAGAAATACCAAAATTGGTAAAACAATGGCGTGAAGAAAAAGTAAACCCGTGGGAAAATACATTTGTTCGTTGGATGTTATTATTACCAGCACATGAAGATGAACGTTTAACTCAAACATTGGAGGAGATTGCGATGAATCAAGATCCAATTTTACAAAAGGCAATAAATAAATGGGAAAATATGAGTCATGATTCTTCTTTCCGAACAGCATATGAAGCTCGAGAGAAATTACTTTTAGATGAACAAGCTAAGTTAGCTCATGCAGAACAAGAGGGCATGGAAAAAGGCATTGAACAAGGTAAGATGCAGATGATTCGAGGGATGTATGAAATTGGTGTATCGCTTGAAACTATTGCAAAAGCAAGTAAGTTGAGTGTGGAGGAAATAGAACGTATCTTGAAATTAAAGTAAATATATGAACCTAAGGTACTCATGAATAAAAGAAAATAGATGCTTATTATTATGATACGTTTAATAGAAAAGCAGTGCTGAAAATTTTGGCAGTGCTTTTTCTTAATTAATTTTTTGGTGTTTTTCATTCCTCTCACATTGCTTTAAACACTTCAGAAACGACGTTATTGTTATATGTTATATCGAAAATTAAACAACTATCTTAACCCTGTCCTAAAGTTTCACAACACCAATTGAATTAAGTACTACTTCGTATTAATCAAAGACACAGAAAATATTTAGGTTGGAAAACTACCCCACACAGCGTTCCGGGAGGAATTGTCGCACTTAGATTGACAAGCTGTCTATGTAAAGAATGTCTAATCATACAAACTTCCATGCAGAGCGCTTAAGTTTGTTCTGTAGTATTGAAAGGTTTATTTTAATGTGAAGTGAAAGAGTTTGTAATTTAAATAAAAACCGAACCACCATCTAAATGGCCGTTCGGTTTTCTTTATCTATTTTTTCTCTACTAATTTCTTATTCTTCCAATCTAATGTAAACGATTTATTAAATGTTTTTTGATCAACATCTTTTACGTTGTTTCCAACCCAGTTTGCAGTTCCGAATGTGTAGCCTGGACGAAGTTGGTAGTCGTCGGCATGTTTTGTATAAGCGACTTGTAGGTTAGATTGGTCTGTATTTTTTTCAGAGATAACAACAGCAATCATCCCAGGAGAGAAACCGCTATTTGTTAATGCTGGAAGTTGATCCATCGGTATTAAATTACCTTTTGCATCGGATTCATATAGGTATGTGCGAGAGTACATGAACAGTTGGTTTCCGTATAAAGAATGGTAGGAGTCACGTGTGTAAATGCCCCAGTTTTGATTGTTATATCCGTTAAAGAATACGTTCCACTTTACGTTTTTATTTGTTTGGTCAATTAAGTTTGTTTTATAACTAGTTTGTTTATAGCTTACAGAGTCAGACCAAGTTATTTGACCAGTTGCACCTGCTTCAGCACTAGGGCCATTTGGCGTTGCAGAAGCTTTAACAGAACCACCAAGTTGATAAGATACGCTAGATGTTACAGTCGTTTCTTCTACAGCATTTGTAGGTGCTACGTTAAAGAAGCGAGCGCTGTTATCTTGAAGATTAAATGCAATATCATATTGTGAAGGATAGCGTAATGTTGCACTAGCGCCAGGAATTGGGTAGTTATCAACAGGGGCACTATTTATAGTAGGATTTGCTTTTAGGAAACTACCAGTTGTATTAATAACGGCAATCTGTTTATCGGCGCTTGGATCATCAATAAAAGTTACCTTTAAAGACATTGTCATATTATCAGTTTGATCATTATTAAATGTATTATAGCTTGTATGTGTTTTTGCATTTTGCCCGATATCTGTTACAACTTGTGACGTCGTTTGAGCGTAAGCAGCAGGTGTTGAAAGTGCTAAAGCGCTACTAGCAAAAACAGCGGATAATGCTAAACATTTTAAATATGTTTTAGAACGTTTCATACAATCACTCCCTTTTATTTTTGTCGATATATGTCGTATTTCGTTTATATCGTAACATGAAAATAAAACGGAAGGGATAGTTATGCATAATTGCATAGGTGAGTTTTGGATAGTGAAATTTTATGAATCCTTCTCAAGGGAATCGCCGCTGTATTGTTTATATATTCCTCCTCATCAACTCCCCAACTTGCGTCGCAACATACTCAACATCACTATCAATTTCGTCTAACACGTAAGATTCCAAAATGCCCATGACAGCCGTTCCTAAAAATTTTAAAATGATGTGTTTATCGATGTTTTTATTTATTGATGTGTTTGTGTTTAACTTTTTCTCTATTTCGCCCATGATGAAAATTAATAATTTTTTTTGAAATGATAATGTGCTGTTACTTTTAAATAACGCCGCGAAAAATGGTTTGTGTTCTTTGAAGTATTCAAACCATATGATCGTTCCTTCTATAAATCCTTTGTTTTGTTTCTCATAGCATATTTCTTTTAATTGGTCTAAATGATCGTCCACAATTTTATCTAATAAATTGTACTTATCTAGATAGTGTAAGTAAAAAGTTTTTCGCCCGATGTTTGCTTTTTCGGTAATGTTTTTTACTGTAATTTCGTCGAAACCATCTGTAATTAACATCTCTATAAATGCAGATTGAATGGCGTTTTGTGATTTTATAATTCTTCGATCGATTTTCTCCATATGGTGTTCCTCCGTTGTTGATACACATATTTCTGTATGTGTGTATTATCACCCAAATGCGTAAATGTGGTCATTGAAACAAGGTGCTACTCATTTTATTATAAATATACACGTGAGTAATAACTCTCGCAAGTGTAAAATTAAAAATGAGATAAAGGTGGTTTTATATATGGCAGTTACGAAGAAAAATGTACGATTTTATGCAAGAGGTTTACAAGTTGCAGGTATTTTGAACATTCCTGAAGGTGCTGAGGAAAAGAAACAAAATGCAGCGATTGTTTGTGTGCATCCAGGTAGTAGCTGTAAAGATCAAACAGCAGGATTGTATGCGGAAAAGTTAGCAGAACAAGGGTATGTAACGCTTGCGTTTGATGCATCGTATCAAGGGGAAAGTGAAGGTGCACCGAGATATATAGAAGAGCCAGCTGCGCGAGTTGAGGATATTCGCTCAGCAGTAGATTATGTAACTACCCTACCTTATATAGATGAAGAACGTATCGGTGTGTTAGGGGTTTGTGCAGGCGGTGGTTATGCGGTAAATGCTGCGATGACAGAGCGCCGTATTAAAGCGGTTGGTACAGTTGTTGGTGCAAATATCGGTCGTTTAAATCGTGAGTCTAACCCGATTGGTGTGTTAGAGGCAATTGGTAAACAACGCACTGCTGAAGCGCGCGGAGCAGAAGAAATGATTACAAATTGGATTCCTAAAAATCAGGAAGAGTTAGAGGCAGCAGGTATGACGGATATAGATATTGTAGAAGCAGTTGAGTATTATACAACACAGCGAGGGCAAAGTGTGAACTCTCCAAACAAATTAAACTTTACAAGTATGGGATCGGTAATTGGTTTTGATGCGTTCCATTTAGCAGATACGTTATTAACGCAGCCGCTGCAAATTGTTGTCGGCAGCAAGCAAGGTGCATTCGGTTCTTATAAAGATGGTCATGAGCTTTATGAGAAAGCAGCTTCAGAGAAGAAAGACTTACTTGTTGTGGAAGGTGCGAGTCACTACGATTTATATGATCAACCAGAACCAGTAAAAATTGCGGTTGAAAAATTAACAAGTTTCTATAACGAAAATCTGTAAAAGGAATGTTGTTTTGAATTGCACCTCTAATTGTTAGATTTGCGTCTAGCAATTAGGGGTTTTTATTGTGAAGATTGCAGTGCTTAATATTTACGTTTAACGTGCATAACAAGATATAATAGAAGAAATACATAAGGAGGCACGCTGTGAAGAATCGTCGTTATTTCAATATATTTACTATGTTACTTGTATACACACTACTTATGTTTTACATCGGCTGGAACGGATGGGTTTGGCTTCATGCGGTATTTGGCTGGGAGTCTTGGGGATATTACGCTTTCGTTGTTGGCTTCATTTCATATGCGTACATTCTCGTGCAAGTGTTTAAGTTTTTGCCATTTCTACGAACGATAGGTTCGATTTGGTTTGCGGTTATACAATACGCGCTTATGCTATTGCCTTTAGCTAATATTATGGTCTTTCTTTTACAGTTTTCAGTGGAGAAAGAAGCGGCAATTATTTGGACAGGGGCGGCTGTGTTAGCTGCATTTATTTTAATCTTTGCGTACGGAGTATTCAACGCATATAGCCCGGTAGTAAGAAAATACGAGGTGCACATACCGAAAAAAGTAGAGGGACGTAAAAGCTTACGCATTGCGATGGCTTCTGATATGCATTTTGGTAAACTATCTGGCGTTTCGCATTTAAAAAGACTTGTCCATCATGTAAATGAAATGGAGCCTGATATTATTTTACTGCCAGGAGATATTATCGATGATCATCCAGGTGTGTTCATTCAAAAAAATATGGGGCACATTATGAAACAAATGAAAGCTCCACTAGGCGTATATGGTGTGTTAGGAAACCACGAATATTACGGGCGAGCAGTTCCAGAATTTTTACAAGAGATGGATAAGATCGATATTCGTATTTTGTTAGATGAAGTGATCACAATTGAAGATGACTTCTATCTTGTTGGAAGAAGAGATAAAACAGAGCGAGATCGCCAAAGTTTTGAAAATCTTATGAGTACGGTAGATAAAACGATGCCAGTTATCGCAATGGATCATCAACCATTCGAGTTAAAACAAGCAGCGGATGCTGGCGTAGATTTACTATTATCCGGTCATACGCACCGCGGACAAATGGCACCAAATCATATTGTAACGAGAAGAATGTATGAACTAGACTGGGGATACGCACAAAAAGGTGCATTCCACGCAATTGTTTCTTCTGGTTTCGGATTTTGGGGACCGCCGCTTAGACTTGGAAGTAGATCTGAGGTTGTACAGGTGGAGGTTACGTTTGAATAAGTGTATGTAATAGAGAGCTAATGGCTCTCTATTCTTACAAATAAAAAAAGGCTCCGTATAAGGAGCACTCAATAAAAACAAATGAATTAAAACAAATAACAGACATGTATAATATACAACATTTTTAATTTAATATCAATATATTAGGATTTAAAAATTTTATTGGTGTTGATTTTATAAAAGAGGTACGATTATAAGAGGCGGCTAAGATAGAGGGGGATTATAAGTGATCATATCAGATATACTATACGGAGAATTTAAAGTGGATCAAGTGGTAGAAGAATTAATCTTAAGTAAGTCTGTGCAAAGACTAAAAGGTATTCATCAAACTGGCGCAAGTTATTTAGTGAACAAGGAATGGAATGTAACGCGCTTTGATCATTCAGTTGGTGTTATGTTGTTAGTTAAAAAGCTAGGTGGTTCAGTAGAAGAGCAAATTGCAGGTTTACTGCACGATGTATCGCATACTGCTTTTTCTCATGTGATTGATTACGTTTTTGATAATAGAAATGAAAGTTATCATGAAGAGATATTTAGTTCTGTTGTGAAAAACTCAGAAATTCCAGCGATTCTTGCAAAGTATGGCTATAACTATGAAGATATTTTATTAGATGATTCAAAGTGGACGTTATTGGAAAGGTCAGCGCCCGAATTATGCGCAGATCGAGTGGATTATACGTTACGAGATATGTATACATATGGGTATATTTCTTTAGAAGAAGCTCACAGTTTTTTAGAGGATGTAATTGAAGTAAACGGAAAGATGGTCCTTCAAAACATCGAAATGGCAGATTGGTTTACAGAAACGTATTACAAAGAAGTCATCGATTTCTTTATGCAACCAATGAATAGTTACGGAAATGATATGTTAGCAAAAACGCTAAAGTTAGCTCTACACAAAAAGGTTATTCATGCAGATGATTTTCTTCTTGAAGATGATGAGCTAATTTCGAAATTGCAGCAATGTAGTGATCCGGAAGTACATGCTTTAGTAAGCAAAGTTCATCCGAATGTAAAAGTAAAAGAAGATAGAAATGATTATGATTTATATCAGAAAAATAAAGTCCGTCTTATTGATCCGTCGTTACTTCGTGAAGGGGAAGTCGTTCCATCGTCTGTTGTGTCAGAAAACATAAGGAAGATGAGTGAGGTCGCTTATGAAAAAGCGGTGAGAGGGATGTATGTGAAAGTGATTTCGGATTAACAGAAAGAAGGTATCATCACATAAGATGATACCTTCTTTCTATTCATCTAATATTTTCCACTCGTTTCCCCAATCCTTCATCGCGTCAAAAATAGGATGGAGTGTTTCACCTTTTTTTGTTAGGGAATATTCCACGTGAGGTGGCATAGTTGAATAGATTGTTCTCTTTATAATATTTTCTTGTTCAAGTTCTTTTAAGCGAAGTGAGAGGGTGCGTGGGCTAATGCCACTTAGACGTCTTTCAAGTTCAGCAAAACGTTTAGGACTATAAAACAAATCTCTTAAAATTAAGAAAGTCCATTTGCCACCTATTACAGACATTGTTTTTTCAATGGGGCATTTTAATAAAATTTCTTCATTTATATTTTCCATATAAACACTCCTTACTATATAAAAGTATAGGTACTATATAAAAAATTAGTACTTTTATAATTAAAGTACTTTATTTATTATAGTCCTAAAGGAATATATAGGTAAATTACTAATTTTTGAAAGGGGAGTTAGCAAGTGAGTGGGGTGGCTAGCAGAAATTTAGATGTTCAAACAAAAGAAAAATCAGGTATTATCATTTTAATCGCTATGGCAATGGGATTTATTATGGCAACATTAGACGTAACAGTAGTAAATGTTGCAGTGGTAAATATTCAAGAAACATTAGGACTGACATTGTATAGTTCGACATGGATTGTTGACGGATATATTTTATCTTTTGCGGCATTATTATTAGCTGGAGGGGCGTTGGCCAATCGATTTGGAGCAAAAAAAATATATATGATTGGTTTAATTATTTTTGTGTTCGCATCTCTTTTATGTACGATTGCTACAACGGGGAACGCTCTTGTTATAGGGCGGATAATTCAAGGTGTTGGAGCGGCTTTATTTATGCCAAGTTCACTTAATTTATTAGTATTATCGTTTCCGGATGAAAAGAAGAGAGCTAAAATGTTTGGGATATGGTCCGCAATTGTCTCTGTTGCTTCTGGTACGGGCCCTTTTATTGGTGGCCTTTTAGTAAATACATTTGGTTGGCGAAGCATTTTTATTATAAATCTTCCAATCGGGATGATTGGTATTTTAATGGCTTTTGTAATTATTCCAAATGTTTTACCGAAAAAGGAGAAGATAAATGTAGCGAATCATTTAATCGGTATAATTGCAATAACATTGTTGGCGTTTACTCTAATTGAAGGGCCAAGTTACGGATGGTCTTCGCCTCAAATTTTAGGAGGAGTAGTGGGGACGGTATTAACTACTATTCTCTTTGTTTATGCAGAACGAAAATCAAAAAACTCAGTTGTACCAAGAGTGTTGTTCCAAAACGAGACATTTAGCTCGGCGAATATAGTTGGATTTCTAATAAACTTTGCGTTATTTGGTGGCATATTTATGTTCGGACTCTTTTTGCAAAAAGCATACGGAGCAAGCCCATTTGTAGCAGGATTACAACTATTGCCGATGATGAGCGTATTTGTTATTGGGAATGTATTATTTGCAAAAATGGTGACTAAGTTTAGCTCAAAATCGTTATTATTCATAGCGTTATTTATAGCTAGTATAGGGTCTATATTATTAATGCTTGTAGTAAATAATGTGAGTTATATAGGAATTGCAGTTATATATAGTATGGTTAACCTTGGGATAGGGATCGCGGTACCTGCCATGACTACAATTGTAATGAAATCTGCTGGTCGTGAAAATGGGAATATGGCTGGAGCAACTTTAAATGTAAATCGTCAAATTGGTGCATTAGTCGGTATAGCAATTATGGGAATCATTTTAAATGAATCATCGAATTGGTACAAAGGAGCAAGCAATAGTTTTTTAGTTATTGGGATCGCCTATTTATGTGCAGTATTTTTAGTTTGGAAGTTTGTAGAGCGGGAATAAAAAAGTAGAGCATCACCCCTAGATGCTCTACTTTTCCTACATCACTGATTAAACCAATTCCAAACCTCAATATCTCCAAGAGTCGCATAACGAACGTGAGGCGAGTTTTGTAATTTTAATAACTCTTTCGACGGTCCGGTAATGACGATCCCGTATACTTTTACACCGTTCTCTTTTACATACTCATAGCGTTTATCTAAGTTTAGTTCTTTTTCAGGAGTCCGAGTAGTTTTACTTACAGTTTCTTTATGTGTAGAAAGAATGCGCATCATTTCGATTACTTCATCTTCTTTTGTCTTCGGTCGTTCTACTTCACTATCAGGGAGGTTTATATGTTCTGGAAATCCGATAACCTCTCCGCCATGTAGGATGAAATCTTCTTCATCTATTCTTTCTTGCCCTGTGTCTAAAGCGTACCATAAAGGAGTTGGTGGCATTTCTTGTGCTTCAAATACGCTATATAGTATGGATTCTATTTCCTTTAACGTATATGGTTTGTCAAAAGAAATAGCTACTTCAGCAACGGTTCCATCATGTACTTTTGCAAGTGTATCCCAAACTTTTTTAGACGATTCTTTTAAGTGATCACCTTGTTTTATTTTTGGATGAACAAAATAAAGATTAGAGTAATTCAATTTGTTTGCCCAAGATTTACTTGTAACAGTTACAGACGATAAGAAGCTTTTCGTTGTTACGGTACCGAATTGAACTTCTTTTTTGCCGACAGTTTTAACTAAATTCATTTCATTTTCTGTACGGAAAAAGGGTTTGATTTTTGTACTGCCTCCAGCGGAACGACTATTTGGAATGGTTGCTTCTAGTGCGAGTGCTGGAATCTCATTTACTTCGGCTAAATTTTTCATATTATAGAAGTAAAGAGAAGACGAAAAATGACCGACAAAATAGATTGCTATACAAACAGCAAGGACAAAACTAACGGTTTGCCAACGTTGTTTCCATTTTATTTTCCAAAACGGGACTTTCAGATTTTGTGGTGGTAGTTTTTTCTTTATTGGTTCATTCTTTAAAAGCAACTCATCTAAGTAAGCTTCACACTCTTCACATGTTTCAATATGACTTTCTAACAGCTCCTGTTCATCATGCGTGAGCGTTCCATTTTCGTACTTCTCCCATAGTTTTTTAAATTCTGCACAACCCATCTGTATCACTCCTCTATGTTTCTTGCTTCTTTCCGTCCGCGGTGTAATTCAATTTTCACTTTCGCTAATGAGAGACCGGTCATTTCTGCTATTTCCTTATACGAGAATCCGTAGTAATCTCGTAGTAACAGGACATTTCGTCTTTCAAGCGGAAGAGAAGATAAACTGTCTAACCAACTAGCAATCTCATGTTTTACAAAATATTCATGCTCTGTACTTGGCACGTTTGGTAAATGGAATTCTTCCACTGTAGTTGTTTTATATTTTTTCTCTTTTCGATACCAATCGATAAAGGCGTTGTAGGCGATCGTAAATAACCACGGCCTAATTTCTTCTCCTTTATAATAGTCAATATGGACGAGCATTCGGTAAAAGGTTTCTTGCATGAGATCTTCAGCAAAATGAGAATCTCCGGTGAGAGAGAGAAGATAGCGAAATAAATCATGCATATGATCTGTATAAATGTCTTCTAATGATTGTTTGCGTTTCACTAATTTCCCTCCCTTCATACATAACAACGAAATACATATAAAAAAGTTACAATGTTTTATGGAATTATAGTAAAAAACGTCAAGAATTGGATTGTATTCTCTTTTATCATAATACATATAAGGCGGGTGAACAGAGATGGAAAGCTATGAAACACAAATTCAAAGGTCCATTGATTATATTGAGGAAGATGTAATGGAAAAACAGACGCTGCGTAATTTAGCGCGTATTGCAGGTTTTTCTGAGTCGCATTTTCATCGTGTATTCCAGGCGTTAGTAGGTGATACGGTAATGGAGTATGTTCGAAAGAGGAGGTTAGCCCGGGCAGCTTATCAACTTTCTCATACGGATGAAAAAGTTATTGATATCGCATTTGAGCATGGCTTTCAATCTCACGAAACGTTCACGAGAGCCTTTAAAAAATTATTTCAAATGACACCAAGTGAATATCGAAAACAAGAAATTGAAACACCGATATATTACAGCGTGAATGTAAAGCAAAGAAAATTAAATCCGTATTTAGGAGGCATACAAATGGAATATCGTATTGTAAATAAACCAGAATTTTTAGTGGCGGGTTATGAACTGAAGACGACGAGTAAAGAAGGAAAAAACCATCAAGACATTCCAGCATTTTGGCAAGAATATTTACAAAAAGATCTTGGAACGACAATTCCGAATCGTAAAGATACGAGCCAATGGGTAGAGCTTGGATTATGTACTGATTTTAATTTAGAAACTGGGGACTTCACGTATATTATTGGAATGGAAGTTACAGACTTTGAAAATGTACCAAATGAAATTGCAAAGCGTACGTTCCCAGAAGCAACATATGCAGTATTTACAACGCCGAAAGTTCCTCATGAAGAAATGGTATCGTCTATTCACCAAACGTGGAATGCTGTATTCTCAGAATGGTTCCCGCATTCAGGCTATGAACATTGCGGCGTTACAGAGTTTGAACTATACGATGAGCGTTGCCACGAAGATAAAAGTGAGTTCGCTCAAGTAGAGCTTTGGATACCGGTGAAGAAAAAATAATAGAGTGAGGGTGAGTCATTGAGAAATGGCTCGCTTTTTTATGGGTGGATTGTTAAATTTGTATTGCCTCATCTGTAATACATTTAAAAATGATAAAATAAAGTAGCAATTAAATATTGCGGGTGGAAGGTTATGCCCTTTCTTCATTTTGTGGAGAAAGGAGGTGTAATCGTATGGAATTTCTTTTGCAAATTTTGTTGGAAATCACAAAAACTATAGCTAGAGAAGGTATAGTTATGGGATTTAAGAAATTAACGGCAAAAAAAGCGCAAAAAGAAGACCACCCGTCTGCCTGCGAAGCGTGGGAAGTCTTCTAAGCGCAAATAAGCTTTAGTTGCAACCTTCCACCTTGCGGTAATTAGTTGCATTGACGGGGTGTTGGAAGCACCTCGTCTACTTTATTTTATGCAAAACTTAGTTAGTTTATACTTCTATTTATAGTATAACAGTTTAGAAATGTATTTGTTAATAGTTTTATTTTATATAGTAGGGGAAGTAGGTTATTGTTGTCGATTTTTGTCGGTAAGTCGATATATTCAAAAAATCGCCGATATAATT
>NZ_JAKUFR010000082.1:0-21658 GCF_022663555.1 Bacillus cereus group sp. BfR-BA-01381 | reverse complement strand
AACTCAAAAACTAAAAATGGTTTCCATCATGAATAAGGGTATATGCCTATGATGGGCATGTACTCTTATTTTAAAAAAATAAAAGTAAGAATATTTAAAACTATCTTATTGCTTTTGAGAAAAACGGGGAGGTGCTTGACTATGGGACGTTATGTATTAAAACGTTTCGTGTACATGGCTTTGACATTATTTTTAATTACTACACTGACTTTCTTTTTAATGAAATTACTTCCGGGTTCTCCGCTTAAAAATCAGGAGAAGTTATCACCGGCACAAAAAGAAATCATTCTTGAAAAATATGGTTTAAATGATCCAGTACCAGTTCAATATGCACGTTACTTAGGTAACTTAGCAAAAGGTGATTTAGGGGTATCATTCCAATATGATAACCGTCCAGTAACAGATATGATTGTGGATCGCATTGGACCATCAGCACAACTTGGTTTACAAGCGATTATATTAGGAACATTTATCGGTTTAATTTTAGGAATCGTTGCGGCACTTCGTAACAATACGTGGGTCGATTATGGAGCGACAATTATTTCCGTACTCGGGATGTCGGTACCATCGTTCGTATTTGCCGCATTACTACAATATTTCGTAGGGGTAAAACTTGGATGGTTCCCAGTAGCATTCTGGAAAGGACCAGAGTTTACAGTAATGCCTACAATCGCTTTATCGATGGCAGTTATCGCAACAATCGCACGTTTCGCTCGTGCAGAGTTAATTGAAGTTATGCAAGCTGACTACATTTTAACAGCGAAAGCGAAAGGAATTAGCCAAGGCGTTATCATTATCAAACACGCCCTTCGTAACGCGTTAATTCCAGTTGTAACAATTTTAGGACCAATGGTTGCAGGGTTAATTACAGGTACATTAGTTATTGAGCAAATTTATGCTGTACCAGGACTAGGGGAACAGTTCGTTAAATCTATTACAGTGAATGACTATACAGTTATTATGGGAACTACAATTTTCTATAGTGCGATCTTCATCTTAGTTATTTTCATTGTTGATATTTTATACGGAATTATTGATCCTCGTATTCGTTTAGCGGGAGGGAAAAAATGATGAAAGATGTACAAAAATTATCTCCAGACTTATTTCAACAAGCTAATCAAAATAATGTGGATAATGAAGTCATTGCCCGTCCAAGCTTAACGTTTTGGCAAGATGTAAGAAGACGTTTGTTCCAACATAAAGGAGCAATGTTCGGTTTAGTTTTATTAACGCTTATTATCTTACTAGCAATCTTCGGACCGATGGTAAGTAAGCACTCGTATAAAGAGCAAGATTTAGGACGTGCGAAATTACCACCGAAAATTCCTGTTATTGAAAATGTTCATTGGTTACCATTTGACGGTACAGATCAATATGGTGTTGACCAATATGAAAAACGTGATATTAAAGAGTATTTCTGGTTTGGTACAGATGATCTTGGACGCGATTTATGGACAAGAACATGGGAAGGTACACGCGTATCATTATATATCGCTCTTTTAGCAGCAGCAATTGACTTAATAATTGGGGTTGCATATGGAGGTATTTCAGCGTTCTATGGCGGTAGAGTAGATAATATTATGCAACGTATTATGGAGATTATTAACGGTATTCCATACTTAATCATCGTTATTTTAATGGTAATCATTATGGGATCTGGTATATGGTCAATTACACTTGCAATGGCGATTACAGGTTGGATAGGGATGTCGCGTATCGTTCGTGGACAAATCCTAAAATTAAAAAATCAAGAATACGTATTAGCATCTCGTACATTAGGTGCAACAAATACACAGTTAATTGTAAAACACTTAATCCCGAACGTAATGGGACCAATTATCGTAATGACAATGTTTACAATTCCAACAGCGGTGTTTGGTGAGGCGTTCTTAAGCTTTATCGGTTTAGGTATTCAGCCACCATTCGCATCACTTGGTTCTCTTGTAAATGACGGTTATAAATCAATTCAAACGTATCCGCATATGATGTTCATTCCTGCGGTTGTCATCAGTATATTAATTTTAGCGTTTAACTTAATGGCAGACGGATTACGCGATGCGTTAGATCCAAAAATGCGTAAGTAAAAGAGGGGAGAGGCAAAGATGAAAACATTGTTAGAGGTAAAAGATTTACAAGTCTCCTTTGATACACATGCAGGTGAAGTACAAGCTGTACGCGGCGTTACTTTTGATTTGAAAAAAGGGGAAACATTAGCGATTGTAGGAGAATCTGGTTCTGGGAAATCAGTTACTTCTAAAGCGTTAATGGGATTAATTCCGAATCCTCCTGGACGCATTAAAAATGGTGAAATCGTATTTGAAGGTCGTGACTTAACGAAATTAACAGAAAAAGAAATGCAGCAAGTACGTGGTAAAGATATCGCGATGATTTTCCAAGATCCAATGACATCATTAAACCCAACGATGACAATTGGAAATCAAATTATGGAAGGCCTTATTAAACACCAAGGGATGAGTAAAGCAGACGCACGTAAAGTTGCGTTGGAATTAATCGACCTTGTAGGTATTCCAAATCCAGAAGCTCGTTTAAAACAATATCCGCACCAATTCTCTGGTGGTATGAGGCAGCGTGTAGTTATTGCGATGGCGTTAGCTTGTAACCCGAAATTATTGATTGCGGATGAGCCGACAACAGCGCTAGACGTTACAATTCAGGCGCAAATTTTAGAGCTTATGAAGGACATTCAGCAAAAAACAGAAGCAGCAATCATTTTCATTACGCATGACTTAGGTGTAGTGGCAAATGTTGCGGACCGCGTAGCAGTTATGTACGCTGGTAAAGTTGTTGAAATCGGAACTGTAGATGAAATTTTCTACAACCCAAAACATCCATATACTTGGGGCTTAATCGCATCTATGCCAAGTTTAGATGGTTCAGAAGAAGAGTTATATGCAATCCCTGGAACGCCTCCAGATTTATTGAAGCCGCCAAAGGGAGATGCTTTTGCACCACGTAATCCACAGGCATTAAAAATTGATTTTGAAATGGACCCACCTTTATTTAAAGTAAGTGAAACACACTATGCGGCAACTTGGTTACTTCATGAGCAAGCTCCAGAAGTAAAACCGCCGGCAGTCGTTGAAAAACGCATTCTTCAAATGAAAGCAGGTGAACAACATGACTAAACAACGTGAGAAATTAATTGAAGTAAAAAATGTAAAGCAGCACTTCGACGTGAGTGGTGGTGTTGTTAAAGCGGTTAATGATATTTCATTTGATATTTACCGCGGAGAAACATTTGGTCTTGTAGGAGAATCAGGTTGTGGTAAATCAACAACTGGAAGAACGATTATTCGTTTATATGATGCAACTGCTGGTGAAGTATTGTTTGATGGTGAGAATGTACATGGTAAAAAATCACGCGCAGAACTGAAGAAATTCAACCGTAAAATGCAAATGATTTTCCAAGATCCATATGCATCATTAAACCCGCGTATGACAGTAGGGGATATTATTGCAGAAGGTATTGATATTCACGGATTAGCGAAAAACAAAAAAGATCGTATGGACCGTGTTCATGAATTATTAAACACAGTTGGTTTAAATAAAGAGCACGCAAACCGTTTCCCGCATGAATTCTCAGGTGGACAACGTCAACGTATCGGTATCGCTCGTGCACTTGCTGTAGAACCTGAATTTATTATTGCCGATGAGCCAATCTCAGCACTTGACGTATCAATTCAGGCACAAGTTGTAAACTTACTGAAAAAGTTACAAAAAGAAAAAGGTTTAACATACTTATTCATTGCCCATGATTTATCAATGGTAAAATACATTAGTGACCGCATTGGCGTAATGTATCGTGGTCAAATCGTTGAATTAACAACAAGTGATGAGTTATATGCAAATCCAATTCATCCATATACAAAATCACTATTATCAGCAATTCCACTTCCAGATCCAGATTATGAGCGCAATCGTAAACGTATCGTATACGATCCATCTCAGCACAATTATGGTAGTGAAGAACCGACAATGCGTGAAATTCGCCCAGGACATTTCGTATTATGTTCTGAAGCGGAGTATAAGAAATATAAAGAGATTTATCAATAATAAAAAATCCATTCTTCTATCACGGAAGAATGGATTTTTTACTATATAAAAGAGTTGTCAATATTTCTCGGTAAGTCGATATATTTAAAGAATCACAGATATAAGTTGTCTTTACTAAAGACTACGCTTTAATTAAACGAGTATTATTGCGCCTGAACAGAAACAATCTCCTCTTGTTCTTCAGGTTTAACAAGTGCATAACGTTCCCACGCTCTACTTTTCCAGCGGAAGAACATAATAATCGCACGTGTCCATTCATCAATAGCAATTGCTAGCCAAATACCAACGAGCCCCATATCTAAATGGAAGGCAAAAAAGTAACCGAGTGGTAAACTCATTAACACCATAGAGAATGCGCCGATTAAAACTGGGTACTTTGCGTCACCAGCTGCGCGAAGTGAATTGATGATGACGATGTTCATCGTACGCCCTGTTTCAAGTAGTACACTTAGTAAAAGAACGCTTGCACCTAACGCAATAATGTGCGGATTATCTGTAAATAGTCCCATTAATTGTGTGCGGAATGTAATAACGAGAGCAACCATACATAAAGTGACACCAATCGCCCACTTTACACTTTTCCATACACGTTCATACGCTTCATCTTTTTCACCACCGCCAACGAGGCGCCCAATAATAATTGCAGTTCCCATACCGATTGCAATAGCGAATAAATAAGTGAACATGGAAATGTTCGTAGCGTATTGTCTAGCCGCTAACGATTCCGTTCCTAAATATGTTGCATAGTATAAGAAGACAATTTGGCAAGCTTGATACATAACCTGCTCAAATGCAGATGGAATCCCGATCTTTAAAATTTTCCCGATATATTCTTTTGATAAGGTGAAGTAGTATTGTAATTTCACACGGTACTCCATAACACGGTACAGTAACCAGAAGAAAACGATAAGCGCTATAAGTCGGCTGACAGCAGAAGAAATAGCAGCCCCTTGTACACCAAGCTCTGGAAAACCAAATTTCCCGAAAATGAGTACGTAGTTTCCAGCGATATGAATAATATTCATTCCAAGTGAAATAAACATCGCTTGCTTTGTGAAGCCATGTACGCGGATAATTGCGGCTAATGAATTAATAATAGCTTGAAGGAAAATAGCTCCTCCGACGATGGATAAATAGCTCTGTGCATACATAAGTACATCGCCTTGTAAGTTCATCGCCATCATCATATGTTTTGAAAATAAAAGAAAACCAGCACTTATAACGAGTCCGACCACTAAATTTAATGTGACGGCTAAAGCTGATATTTTAGATGCTTCCATAAAACGTTTGGAACCGAGGTATTGAGATACGACGATAGCTGCGCCGTTCCCGATGACTTCTAGTACCAAAATAGCGATATGGAGATATTGATTCGCTGCACCAACCCCAGATACAGCATCGTCTGATAATGCACTTAACATGAAAGTATCAGCGATCCCCATTAACATAAATAGAAAAACTTCTAGAAAAATAGGCCATGTTAATAAGAATAAACTTAATTTCTCGGTAGGCCCGTTTTTTGCCTGAATTGCTGTCATGTCCGTCCCCTCTTTACCGATATCTATTTTTAGCAAAGTGTATCGTAACATACTTTCTTAACCTTTGCACTCATTTTAACCTACATATCTTTATTATGAAGGGAGCGCTATTTTATGATAAAAACAGAAGGATAATTATGCAGAAAGTATTATAGAATATAAAATTTGTTTTTATCTAATAATTTAGAAAAATATAAAAATAATTATTTCTGACACTTCAGTAAGGGAAAACAGCAATATGAAACGTTTACAAAGGTTTATTTTTTTAACAGAAAATTTTAATGAAATAGAAATATAAATATACAAAAAATATATTTGTGTGTATAATATGAATTATTGGAACATATATATATTTCTATTTGTTTGAAAATGAAAGGGCTAACATTTTTGTGGAGGGTGGAAATATGAAAAAAAAGATGCCAGTTTTTGTAGTATCAACAGTAGCGATGAGCATGATGTTAGGGGCATGTAGCTACCAAAAAGATGAACCGCAAGCGAACGCAAAAGGGGATAGCGGGAAAAGCGGTGCGAAGCAAGTTATTAACTTAATTGAAACACAAGAGATTCCAACGATGGATCCAGCGTTATCAGCTGATGCAGTTTCTTCAAGAGTAATGACTAATACGATGGAAGGCTTATACAGTTTAGGAAAAGATGATAAGCTAGTTCCTGGTGTAGCGAAGGAATTCAAAAAGTCAGAAGACGGTAAAA
The DNA here is from genome assembly GCF_022663555.1 of Bacillus cereus group sp. BfR-BA-01381. Classification (NCBI taxonomy): domain Bacteria; kingdom Bacillati; phylum Bacillota; class Bacilli; order Caryophanales; family Bacillaceae; genus Bacillus; species Bacillus cereus group sp. BfR-BA-01381. The sequence continues at coordinate 15,335 of NZ_JAKUFR010000082.1, read as the reverse complement.
AATATACATTTAAATTACGTGAAGACGCAAAATGGTCAAATGGTGAGCCTGTGACAGCGAAAGATTTCGTATACGCATGGCAAAGAGCGATTAACCCAGATACAGCTGCGAAATCAGCGTACATTATGTATGATATAAAAAATGCAGAGAAAATTAATAAAAAAGAGATGAGTCCGGATCAATTAGGGGTAAAGGCAATTGATGATTATACATTAGAAGTGGAATTAGATAATTCAATTCCATACCTTGTAGATTTAATGGTATATCCAATCTTCTATCCTGTGAATGAAAAGTTTGTGAAAGAGCAAGGTACGAAGTTTGGTTTGGAAGCGAATACAACGCTTTATAACGGACCATTTACATTAAGCGATTGGCAACATGAACGCAGTTTTAAAATGACAAAGAGCACGTCATATTGGGACAATAAAGAAGTGAAAATTGAGGAAGTAAACTTTAATATTGTAAAAGATACGTCTACGCCAATTAATTTATATGAAACAAATGCAATCGATCGAGCGACGTTATTAGCAGAGTTCATCGATAAATATAAAGGAAAACCAGATTTCCAAACAGTAGAAGATACATCTGTATTCTTCCTTCGTTTAAATCAAAAAGATCCAGCGTTAGCAAATAAAAACATTCGTAAAGCAATTTCACTTGCTTTTGAACGTAAGCCGTTCGTTGATACATTATTAAATAACGGTTCTAAGCCAGCGACAGGATTAATTCCTGATAACTTCATTAAAGGACCGGATAAAAAGGACTTCCGTGCTGTAAATGGAGATATTGTAAAACCAAACGTGAAAGAAGCAAAGAAATATTGGGAAGCTGGTAAAAAAGAGCTTGGTAAAAATGAAATCGAATTAGAGCTATTAAATGAAGACGTTGAATTATCGAAGAAAACTGGTGAATATTTAAAAGGTGAATTAGAAAAGAATTTACCAGGTTTAACAGTGAAAATTAAACAGCAACCATTTGCACAAAAACTAAAACTAGAAGATGCGGGCGATTTCGTCATGTCATTCTCTGGATGGAGTGCAGACTTCCCAGATCCAATTACATATCTTGATATGTTTGTAACTGATGGATCACAAAATAAAATGAAATATTCTAATCCGAAATATGATGAGATCATCATGAAAGCGAAAAAAGATGGAAGCGATGTAAATGCTCGTTGGAAAAGCTTACTAGAAGCAGAGAAAATGTTACTTGATGACGCTGCGATTGTACCGGTATATCAACGTGGTAGAGCATACTTACAAAGAGAATCAATTAAAAATATGTACAACCATAAATATGGCGGCGATTTAAGCTTTAAATGGGCGTCAGTGGAGAAATAAGAAAAAAGCAGGCTAACCGCCTGCTTTTTTTAATACGTACGTTTCTTATAAATCCCTTTCCCGCCGACCTCGTTCCAGCCGGATTGCACATCCAAACTTTTATTAACAAACTTCATCTTTTCTTTTCCGCCAAAGAGTTTTTCACCAATGCTATTTGTAATGACACCAATCAATGCTGTTATTCCGATGATGAGGGCAGCAACAGTGACAAAATCAATAAAAAAAGCAATCATTTGCAAATTCCCCCTTTGCCTGTCTGTATTTTTATTGTATGAGATAAAAGATGAAAAAGAAAGAAATGTCAGAAAAATATTTAATATATTTTAGAAATCGTATAGACATGAACGAGAATGTTTGTTAAAATAAGAACAAACGTTCTTTTGATTCTCACTTATATAGTCTTACATTTCTTAATTGATTTATCAAAAAAAGGTAAGAAAACGTTCTCTTTTTCATAGAAAAGATTATGAGGAAATAACTATAAATCATATGAAAAATCTATGAAAAGCAAGCGTTAAGAGGGTTGAAGATTATTGTTAAAGAACAGATGAAGTAAGTGTAATTATGTTACATAGCAGTGAAATAAACGGAAGAGTTTTCTCAATTAGAAGGAAATTTACTGTATATTTCTTGCAAAATCTATTGTATAATGATTATAGAAGTTACTTATTAAAAGTAATTGTTGTTTACTAAAAGTTGTTGCTTACATGAAAAGCAATTTTTGCACTTTGTTTTAAGACAAGGTATCGCGAAAAATTGCTGAATTAAGAAATTTAAACTGTAATTAGTACAGAATTTGTACTCTTTAAGGAGAGTGAGCTTTGTATGGTAACATTATATAGTTCTCCAAGCTGTACGTCTTGTAGAAAGGCGAAATTATGGCTAGAGGAAAATCATATTCCTTATACAGAACGTAATATTTTCTCAGACCCGTTAACGATTGAGGAAATTAAAGAGATTTTACGTATGACAGAAAGCGGAACGGATGAGATTATTTCTACTCGTTCGAAAGTTTTCCAAGAATTAAATGTAAACTTAGAGTCTTTACCACTTCAAGATTTATATAAGATGATTCGTGACTATCCAGGGATTTTACGTCGTCCAATTATGATTGACGAGAAACGCCTTCAAGTAGGTTACAATGAAGACGAAATCCGCCGTTTCTTACCACGTACAGTAAGAACGTTCCAATTACGTGAAGCACAGCGTCTTGTAAATTAATTATAATAATATGAAAACCTTCTACCTATTATATAGTAGAAGGTTTTTTTTAATGTTTCACATTTCGTAATCGAACTCGTTGAACGATAAAGCCGATGCATAAGATGGTGAAAATAAATAAGTAAGGAATGCCTGCAGTGAAACTTGGGTTGTTATGAAAAAAGGTTGCCAGTCTGTCTTCATGTGTGACCATTTTTCCTGCTGTATAAGCGAGAATTGCTGCCCCGCAATAAATGAGGAATGGAAAGCGTTCCATAAGTATTAAAATGAGTTTGCTGCCCCAAATAATAATCGGGATAGAAATGAGTAAACCGATTATTACGAGTAAAAATCTTCCGTGAGCTGCCCCTGCAATGGCGATAACGTTGTCAAATCCCATAACAAGGTCCGCGAATACAATTGTACGCACAGCTTGAAATAAAGTTGTTTTTCCTTGAATAGAAGAAAGATCGTTGCTATTATCAGTTAGTAAATTTACTGCAATTAATGTAAGTAAAATGCCCCCGATAAGCTGCAGAAATGGAATGTCGAGCAAATAGACAGCTAGTATAGTAAGGATAATTCTTAGTACGATTGCTAAAAGAGTACCGATCAAAATAGCTTTATTTCGTTTCGATTCAGGTAAATTTCGGCTAGCTAGTGCAATGACAATTGCGTTGTCACCACCTAATACAACATCGATACCGACAATCATTAGTACAGATGTTAAAAACTCTAAGTCCATTCGTCTGCCTCCATTTATGATGTTTTAATAAGCGAACTATATGTATGTGGTGAAAAGAGACTAAAGTATCTTCTCTAATAAAAGTTTCACTTTATTACAGTGTACGGGGGAAGATGGAAATGTATGTCCAAATTTTTTATAAGTGAGAAATCGCCATAATGATATATTTGTGTATAACATCGAATGAAGATAGGTATATAACTATTTTTGTAAAATAAATCGATTTTATTTCCATTCTGGAGAATCTTATCATAAAATGAGAGTACAAGAATCTATTGATTTGTCATATGAGTGGGGAATCCCTTCATAACAATTCTAAGCAGGAAGGGAGAGTTGTATTTTGGATATTGAAAGAATTAATGATCATACAATGAAATTTTTTATTACGTACATTGATATAGAGGACAGAGGCTTTAATCGTGAGGAAATTTGGTATGACCGCGAAAGAAGCGAAGAGCTCTTTTGGGAAATGATGGACGAAGCTCGTGATCATGACGATTTCTTTATTGATGGGCCGTTATGGATTCAAGTGCAAGCAGTCGATAAAGGTATTGAAGTACTTGTAACGAAAGCAGAACTTTCAAAGGATGGACAAAAGCTAGAACTACCAATAGGTGTAGATAAAATTATAGACATTCCTCTAGATGAAGGTATTGAATCATTATTCCAGCAAGAATTAGTGGAAGAGGTAGAGGAACAAGCAGGTACAAACTTTAACGAAGATGGTACGTTTGGCTTTTTAATTAAGTTTAATGATTTTGAAGATGTCATTTCATTAAGCCATCGTCTTATCTTTGAAGATATAAAAGATGAGCTGTATTCATTTGAGGACCGCTATTATGTATATGTGGAATTCGATGAAGTGCTACATGATGAAGAAGAAATTGATCGCATTTTAAGCATTGTTTTAGAATACGGGGAAGAATCAACTTTAACAATTCATCGTGTAAGTGAGTATGGGAAACAAATTGTGAAAGAGCATGCGCTTGAAACAATTCGCAATAATTTTCCTGCTAAAACGTAGGCCGATTTCTGTAGTATGAAATCGGCTTTTTATATGAAGAATAGGAAAGCTTTCTTAGTAAGGAGGTAAGAGATGAAAAATACGTTAAAGTTGATTTTCTTTGTGTTACTATTGTTTGCATTATTTGTGTCATTACGTATGTTTATTGATGTAGCATTTTATTCGGATGTAATTGGGATAAAAGATGTTTCGATTTTAGGTATTATTAGTATTTTATTTACGGTATCTGCATTTTTAATTGGCTGCGTTATTTTCTTAGAGAACCGTCATCCATCAAAAACACTTACATGGCTCATTGTGTTAGGGATTTTTCCGGTATTTGGATTCTTCGCTTATTTATTATTCGGACAGAACTTTCGGAGGAAGAGAATGTTCCAAAAGAAGGCGTTGCTCGATGAACAAGCGTTTTTACAATATAAGGGGCATGAAGATTACGAAGAACGGATTTTGCGCAATCATAAGCATCAAGAGCTGTTATTTCGTTTAGCGGATCGCTTAGGCGCTTTAAATATTTCATTTCAAACTGAAACGAGAACATTAACAAATGGAGATGAAACGTTTCAGGCTATTTTAGATGGATTAAAACGAGCGAAACATCACATTCATATGGAATATTACATTGTGCGTGATGATAAGCTTGGAACAGAAATTAAAGATATTTTAATACAAAAATCAAAAGAAGGCGTAGTCGTTCGTTTTTTATATGATGCGGTTGGAAGTTTTAAATTATCAAAATCATATATTGAAGAATTAAACGACGCAGGTGTTGAAATGATTCCGTTCTTCCCTGTGCGCTTTCCGATTTTAAACGATAAGATTAATTATCGAAACCACCGAAAAATCGTTATTATTGATGGAAATGAAGGATTTGTAGGTGGATTAAATATTGGTGATGAATATTTAGGGAAGGATAAGTACTTCGGCTTTTGGCGAGACACACATTTATATTTGCGTGGTGAAGCTGTGCAAAGTTTGCAGCTTATTTTCCTTCAAGATTGGTTTTATATGACTGGTGAGGCTGTGCTAGCCCCTGAATATTTACAAGCGAAAGCAGTTGAGGGGGAGCATTGGGGAGGCGTGCAGCTCGTTGCAGGTGGACCGGATAATAAATGGGAAACAATTAAACATTTATATTTTGCCATGATTGCTTCTGCGCGGAAATCCATTTGGATTGCAACGCCGTATTTCATCCCGGATGATGATATTTTGTCCGCATTAAAAGTAGCGGCACTTGCAGGTATCGATGTTCGTTTGTTAATGCCGAGTAAGCCTGATAAGCGCACTGTCTTTTACGCATCGAGATCGTACTTCCCAGAGCTTTTAGATGCAGGGGTAAAGATATATGAATACGAGAAAGGTTTTCTCCATAGTAAAGTTGTCATTGTCGATTCTGATTTAGCTTCAATTGGGACAGCTAATATGGATATGAGAAGTTTTCATTTGAACTTTGAAGTAAATGCCTTTTTATATGATACAGATAGCATTCGAAAACTTGTTCAAGATTTTAAAGATGATTTAGAAGAATCAAGTGAAATTCATGTCGATCGTTTTCATAAAAGGCGCCTGCATAGACGAATTGTTGAATCAACGTACCGGTTATTATCGCCTTTATTATAAAAAGAGATGTCCGAAATTGGGACATCTCTTTTTTAAAAGGAATTTGTAATAAATTGTAGAATATAAGGAGCTGAAAGGATGTGATTCCGATGTTTATTGCTAAAAGAGAAAACGGAGAAAAAATTCATCTACTCTATCATCATGATGAAGAGCTTTTACACCGTATGCGTAAAAGGGAGAGTTTCTTTTGCACAGCTTGCGGGAAGGAAGTACTAATGAGATTAGGGAAACAAAAAAAGTGGCATTTTGCTCATAAGAAAGTGGATTCATGTTTGGCTTTTTATGAAGCAGAATCGATATACCATATGCACGGTAAAGAATTGTTATATAGATGGTTCAAACGTCAAAACTTTCATGTAGATATAGAACATTATTTACCAGAGATTCAGCAGCGACCGGATATTTTCATAGAGAGAGCAGGGAGAAAAGTTGCGATTGAATACCAGTGCGCGAATCTCTCTATAGAACAGCTGTACAAACGAACCTATTCGTATTGGCGAGCTGGTATACAGGTCATTTGGATTATTGGTGGAAATCAATTGAAAAAGCACTCTGCCTATTGGATGAAATTCTCCTCCCTTATGGCTTTCTCCTTACAATCTTACCCTCAACCACTTCTTATTTTCTTCTGCTCGAAACAAAAATCATTTATGAAATGCGCGTTTCTCACTTCGTTTTCTACAAGCGTCTCTTTCTCACATATTATATATTTACCAGCTGAAACGACTACTTTTGAAATGCTCTTTTCTTCTGTTTCTTTTCAAAAGGAGATATTAGAACGAGAATGGAAGAAGCGAAAGGACTATTTTCGAAAAAATGCTTTGCCTATTTGGAATTATAATCATAAGTCACTATTACGCCTCTTATATCAATGTAAATGTACCCCAGCAAATTTCCCTTCTGAAATTGGTGTGCCGCTTCCGTCCTCATTTGCTTTTCAAACAAATCCATTTATATGGCAAGCTTTTTTATATATGAAGTGTATAGGCGAGCTTGCGGTAGGGGATTATATTTCCCTTCCATACGTGTGGAGTTATATAAAAAAGTATACGAAAAGGCGTATGCTCCCGTACTTTTCACAGCATATATGGAAAGTAGCAGTTACTGAGTATATGACATTTTTATGCTATACAGGTGTATTACGTAAAGTAGGGACTTATAAGTACCAGAAAATACGGGGGATAGTTATGGTAAAAACAGAGGAGGAAGTTATGAAATATGATGAAAGTAGTTTAGCGTATGCCTTATCTTTATTTGAGGCAAAGTACAACATGAGAGAAGGAAAAGCGGATATAATAAAGACTGATCGTGAAGGAATTACATAAGAAAAATCGAATTGTATGTAAGTAGAGATATTTAAAGGAGGGCTTAAAGCATGTCTGAACAAAACACAGCAAAAACATTACCGGATCGTAACGAGATTGAAGAATCAAGTACGTGGCGATTAGAAGATATTTTCCAAACAGATGCAGAATGGGAACAAGAATTCCAAGCTATTAAAGAGCTATTACCGAAGTTAACTGAATTTAAAGGGAAACTTGGTGACTCTGCGAACAATTTACTTGAAGCATTGCAATATGAAGATGAAATTTCAATGCGATTAGGTAAGCTATATACATATGCACATATGCGTTACGATCAAGATACAACAAACTCTGTGTATCAAGCGTTAAATGATCGCGCAACAAACTTATATTCACAAGTATCTAGTAGCACAGCATATATTGTGCCTGAAATTTTATCGATTTCAGAAGATACACTGCAAACATTCTTGAAAGAAAATAGAGACTTAAGTGTATATGAACATGCGTTAGAAGAAATTACGCGTCAACGCCCTCACGTATTGTCTGAAGCGGAAGAGGCTTTATTAGCAGAAGCATCTGAAGTAATGAGTGCGTCAAGTAATACATTTGGTATGTTGAATAATGCGGATTTGAAATTCCCATCTATTAAAGGTGAGGATGGAGAAGAAGTAGAAATTACACATGGCCGTTACATTCAGTTTTTAGAAAGTGATGATCGTCGTGTGCGCGAAGATGCGTTCAAAGCTGTATATGAAACGTACGGAAAATATAAGAACACATTTGCAAGTACGTTAAGCGGAGCTGTAAAGCGTAATAATTTTAATGCACGCGTTCGTAAATATGACTCTGCACGTCAAGCAGCATTAAGTAATAATAATATTCCTGAAGCGGTGTACGATCAACTCGTTGAATCTGTAAATGATAATTTACACTTGCTACATCGTTACGTTGATATTCGTAAGCGTGCACTAGGGCTTGATGAGCTTCATATGTATGATTTATATACACCACTTGTACCAGAAGTGAAAATGAATGTGAAGTATGAAGAAGCGCAAGACATGTTATTAAAGTCTTTACATGTACTTGGTGATGAGTATGTTGATATTTTGAAAGAAGCATATGAAAATCGCTGGGTAGATGTGTATGAGAATAAAGGAAAACGAAGCGGAGCATATTCATCTGGTGCATATGGAACAAATCCTTATATTTTAATGAACTGGCATGATAATGTAAATAATTTATTTACACTTGCTCATGAATTTGGCCATTCTGTCCATAGTTACTACACAAGAAAAACGCAGCCGCACGTATACGGTGATTATTCAATCTTCGTTGCGGAAGTAGCATCAACTTGTAATGAAGCGCTTCTAAACGATTATTTATTAAAAACGACAGAAGATAAGAAAGAGCGTCTATACTTATTAAATCATTATTTAGAAGGATTCCGTGGTACTGTATTCCGTCAAACGATGTTCGCAGAGTTTGAGCATATTATTCATAAGAAAGTACAAGAGGGACATGCGGTAACGCCAGACATGTTAACGGAGATCTACTATGATTTAAATAAGAAATATTTCGGTGATGCTTTAGTAATTGATGAAGAAATTGGTTTAGAGTGGTCTCGTATTCCGCACTTCTACTACAACTATTACGTATACCAATACGCAACAGGATTTAGTGCAGCAACGGCTCTATCTAAACAAATTTTAGAAGAAGGGCAACCAGCAGTAGAACGTTACATTAATGAGTTCTTAAAAGCAGGAAGCTCAGATTATCCAATTGAAGTGCTGAAAAAAGCTGGAGTAGATATGGCATCTCCAGAACCAGTAAAAGAAGCATTGCAAGTATTTGAAGAGAAATTAAATGAATTAGAAGCATTATTATTTGAAGAGAAGTAATAGAAAAGACGAGGAATTTGCCTCGTCTTTTTCTTGATGTCGTTTTGTCGATATTTGTCGAGAAAATAAAGTGAATTGTCTTCTTTTTTCTAAATTAGAAGGCAGTTTTACAGTTCATTAAAACCCTTTAAATCGTTTTTTATGGTTGAAATAAGAGAGAGCGATGACAATGACTCCAAATAAAAGAGGGAAGGCAATCATTTTAGGAAAAGCTTGTAGTAGAGAGAGGATGTACAAGAAAAAAGAAACGATGACGGCTAGAATGATAAGTAAAATATACGTTTTTTTCATACAAAACACCTCCAAAATAGCTTTTTTATAGCTTATTCAAAAATGAAAACGTTTAGAATGTGACAAAAGTGTGAAATTCGACAAAAGGGGTTGTCATCTGACGTCGAATCTTGTAATATAATAAGCGTGAACGAATTCACATACAAACATATACCCCTTTGTTTGAACGTGAAAATTTCTCCCATCCCCTTTAATATTTTTATAAGCCGTAAAGAAAAAGACCTGGTGTTTACACCAGGTCTTTTTCTTTTGCTATCCATTTCCAATAACGCTCACATTTTACGTCAATCATTTGTACTTTTCGTTTCAGTTGTAATTTTTTTAGTTCACGTTCAATTTCTTGCTTCGAGCAGTCATATATAAATGCTACTTCTTTTGAAGAGATAAATTGCGTCGCTTCTAGTAATACTTCTAAAGGTGGTAATGGTTCTGGCTCGATTTCACATTTTACAAGTTCTTTCAATAATTGTACGTAGACATCGTAGGAATACGTTCCAGCGATTTTAATACCTTCTTCATCTGAATTTGCATGAAAAAATACGAGAGAAGGTATTTCTGTAATATGCATCTCATTTGTGAATTTTAAGTCACATTGGAAAGCTTTTTTTGCGCTAGCGGAATATAGGTCTTTTTTAAATTCTTCTACATCAATATTGCTATCTTTTGCGCATGCAAGTAATAATTCGCAGTCAGGATTTGATACATTTTCAAGGAAAATGTATTCTTGGAGTTTTCGCAAAAACTTCGAACCTGCTTTTCGGCCCTGCAACTCCGCTGCTTTAATTGCCATCGAAACTAAATATGGTGTTGACGATGCTTCTTGCATATGTACCTTTCCATCACATGAAAAACCTTGTAAACTTGTTGTCTTTTCCCACACAAATCGAATATTAGCAGGTTTATTCCATTTGTGTGAGGAAGCGTTCGTTCCGTCCACTTTTCCTGTTACGATATGACGAATAGAGAAGTATTTCCCGTACTCAAGCCATAGTTTAATAATAAAGGGCTCAATTTCCCAGCAATCTTTACAAAGTGGATCAATAAATAAATATGCTTCTACAGACTTATGCTCACATGCGGAAGGAGATGGCATATTGATATGCTTTGCTTCCTGTTTATCCATTATATTTCACCTGTTTCGTTTGGAGTATTAACCATATGCTGAGCAGTTAATGCTAAACGTTCAAAAACGAACTCTCTTATATGACCGTGCACTCCTGTGTCATCCATTGCTTGCTCCATGCACGATAGCCAAGCCTCTGCTCGTTTTGGAGTAATCTCAAACGGGAGATGGCGTGCTCTTAACATAGGATGACCATGTTCTTCAGTGTATAAATTAGGACCACCTAAATATTGTGTTAAAAATTGTTTCTGCTTCCTAGCTGTTTCTGTTAAATCATCCGGGAAGATGGGAGATAGGTCAGGGTGTTTACTGACATAGGAATAAAATGTGTCTACTAATATTGCAATGCATTGTTCACCGCCAATTGCTTCAAATGGTGTCATCGGTTGCTTGCTCATCCTTTTAAACTCCTTTTTCCATGAAATGTATATCTATTGTAGCAATGGAATGTTAGGGAGGGCAAATAAACAGCCTTCATAACGTTCTTTGCTTATTCTACAGATGTAAAAGAATCTTTTCTTTTTCAAAAAGTGAGATGTATCCACTAGTAGAACGTATTCACTAGTGGAATTTTCACTTTAGCGTGCTTTGTTTTGTTTGGCAAGGAAAAAGCGTTTTACTTTATTATTTGTATGACGGATTGGTATGTCGTGTTGCTTTAACAAATGAATAAATGAAGCTTTGCCTGCTTCTTCATCTTGCACTTCAAATTCAATTTCATAATCATCGTGATTGTAATAGAAACTATGATCAAAGACAAGCGTTCCGCCTTCAAATAGTGTTTCGGCTCTTTCAGTTGTTAAACTACCCATATAAGTTAAAGCAGAAACAGGAATTTGTAATGTGTGTAGTTGATCTACTACAGCGCCTTGAATAATTGTATTTGTTTTCATCATCAATCTTGCTTCATCTGCTGTTATAACTTGATGCGTTTCTAACAAGCCGACTTCTGCAGGTTGTTTCAATGTTAATGTATAAGTTTCTCCTTTATGACGAATACGAAGTGCAGAGCCAGCTTCTTTTAATGAGAAGCTCGGTGTTTCAAAGTAGTGATTCACCTGTTTCGTAAATCCTTCAATAGAGAATGATTTACATAATGTATTGAATTCTTCTTCTGTAACAATATTTTTAAATTCAATTTCAATTTCTTGTGTCATTGTATGCGCGCTCCTTTTGAAAAATAATTCTTTACACATTATCGCTTTTTCACAAATTTGGTTCAATGTTTTATTTGTTTGCGTCCATGTTATGATACAATAATACTGTTAAGTAAGACAGGAAGTTGAGATGGAGGAGTTAGAGCATGCAAAATAAAATCCAAGTTAAGAGCGTAGAAAAGAGAGAGAATGCTCTTATTTTTTGTGCGGAAAATAGTGAAATAGAGGTAAAGGAGTTAAGTGCGCGTAATCACGTACTTGTAGACTCAGATAATTTATCATTTTTATATATCTTAGAAAACGAATCATCTTTCATTTATGTAAGCATTCCACACACATGCTGGGAAGCAATGCATGAAGCGATGAATAACGACGTGGTTATGTTCGTTCGCGTGAATGACATTGAAATGGAATTAGAAGGTTTAAAAGAAGAAGTAGAATATTTAGTTGAAAATATTGAAGGTAATGCAAATTACGGAGAAGAACTAGTAACTGCTGTAGAAAAAGTATTTCTATAAGCAAATGGATTGATTTTGGTGGTGGTTGAAATGAATCGAAATTGGGAAGAATTTTTAGCACCTTACCACCAAGCGGTGGCAGAGCTGAAAGTGAAACTAAAAGGAATGCGTACTCAATTTGCAATGTTAACAGAGCATTCTCCAATTGAGTTTGTAACAGGAAGGGTAAAGTCGGTTGCAAGTATTATTGATAAAGCGGAGAAGAGAAATGTACCGTTAGACAGGCTAAGAGAAGATATGCAAGACATCGCGGGCCTTCGAATGATGTGTCAATTTGTTGATGAGATTAAGCCTGTTGTAGAATATCTTCGAAAGCGAAATGACTTTGAAATCGTGGAAGAACGTGATTACGTCACGCAGAAGAAAGATAGCGGTTATCGTTCTTATCACGTTGTCATTAGTTACCCAGTTCAAACGATTCAAGGTGAACAAAAAGTATTGGTAGAAATCCAAATACGTACGCTAGCAATGAACTTTTGGGCAACAATTGAGCATTCTTTAAATTATAAATATAGTGGACGTTTTCCTGAAGATATTAAAATACGCTTGCAACGTGCAGCGGAAGCAGCATTTTTATTAGATGAAGAAATGTCTTCTATCCGTCTTGAAATTCAAGAAGCGCAGAAAGCTTTTTCAAGAAAGCAAGAAACGAAAGATTCCGAATCATAAACTAAAGGGTGTTGGGCGATGAAATTTACAATTATGTCAAAGGGAGATCAATCATCAGATGCACTGGCAAGCACGATGAAAGAATACTTGCTAGATTTTGGATTTATAATGGATGAACAGGAACCCGATATTGTAATTTCTGTTGGGGGAGATGGAACGCTTTTATATGCGTTTCATCGTTATTATAATCGATTGGATGAAACAGCATTTGTTGGTGTACATACAGGGCATTTAGGTTTCTATGCAGATTGGTTACCGACAGAAGTAGAGAAATTAGTAATTGCAATTGCTAAAACACCATTCCAAGTGGTGGAATATCCGCTTTTAGAAGTGATTATTCGCTATGTGAATGGGAGCAAAGAGTCACAGTATTTAGCGATGAATGAAGCGACTGTGAAAAGTGCAGAAGGTACATTAGTAACAGAAGTGGAAATACGCGGAGAGTACTTTGAAACGTTCCGCGGGGATGGTCTTTGTATTTCTACTCCTTCGGGAAGTACTGCGTATAATAAGGCGCTTGGCGGAGCAATTATTCACCCTTCTATTGAAGCGATCCAAATTGCAGAAATGGCATCTATTAATAACCGTGTGTTTCGTACGGTAGGTTCGCCGCTCGTATTGCCGAAACATCATACATGCGTGCTGAAGCCGACTGCAGGAATGAACTTACAAATTACGGTGGACCATTTAACGATGGTTCATCAAGATGTGAAATCAATTCAGTATCGCGTGGCAAACGAGAAAGTACGATTTGTTCGTTTCCGTCCATTTCCGTTCTGGAAACGAGTTCGTGACTCGTTTGTTGCAGATAAATAGAAAGGGTTTATATATTTGAACAGATTTACATTGAAATGGGATATAGAATCGGCCCAAGGGGGAACTTTAGTTAGAGAATTTCTAAAAACAAAGGGGATTTCTAAAGCCGCATTAACGGATATAAAGTTTCATGGCGGATCTATAGAAGTAAATGGTCAACATGCGAGCGTTCGTCATCAGTTGCAAGCTGGTGAAGAATTACGTGTCTTTTTTCCCGTGGAGGAAAGAAGTGAAGGGATGATTGCAGAAGATATCCCTTTATGTATTGTATATGAAGATGATGCAGTTCTTGTCATAAACAAAGAGGCGAACATGTCAACGATTCCGTCTAGAGAACACCCGGCTGGAAGTGTTGCAAATGCGCTTTTATCTCATTATGATAAGCAACATCTTGCAAGTACGGTGCACATCGTAACGAGGTTAGATCGTGATACTTCAGGGCTTATGCTTATTGCAAAAAATCGTTTCGTACATCATCTTTTATCGAAACAGCATCAACAAAAAGCTGTGAAAAGAACGTATGAAGCGATCGTTCACGGTGAGATGGTAGAAAGAGAAGGGACGATTGACGCACCGATTGGACGAAAATCGGATAGCATTATTGAGCGAACCGTTTGTGAGGAGGGGCAAAGAGCCGTTACTCATTTTAGAGTGATCGATAGCGCCAATCATAAGACGCATGTATCACTTGAGCTCGATACAGGGAGAACGCATCAAATTCGTGTACATATGGCGCACATAGGACATCCGCTACTTGGCGATAATTTATATGGTGGAAAAAGAGATGAAATGAAGCGACAAGCGCTTCACAGTACATCCTTGACGTTTTATCATCCTATTTTAGAGAAAGAAATGTCTTTCACTACACCGATTCCAAGCGATATGCAAGCGGTATTAAGACATACTTAAAAAGGGAACAAAATTCTTATGTAACGAAGAATTTTGTTCCCTTTTTTCTTAGCGGAATAATATTAAAATTTGATTGTCGCCCGTGCGCTTTATAACGAAAAAGCCACTTTCAGATTTTGTAGCAATGCCATCGTTATTTGGACGACAATATCCATGCGTTTCGCAAGTACCGTCATCACGTACTAACATTTGTCCAATTAATCCGACAGGAAGCCACTCGTTACGGTCTTTTCTTGCTATATATTTGCAAGCTGGATCCCATTCTGTATTTAAAAGAGGTTGTATGTCTTGCGATTCCGTACGTACATATTGACGTTTTCCAAAGCTATCTGTTTTATAGCGTTTTTGCCAACTTAAAGCGCCGCTATTTCCTATAAGAGCGGGGGTGGCGCTAGATATTCCTAAGATGAATGAATCGTTTGAAGTAGCGATTCGAATTTTTTCTTCGCTACTAAATGTAACGAAATAACCTACATCAATAAAAGTATTGTCTACTGTTTCAAACATTTGCGCAAAATCAGTTCCGCTTGCATTGTAAGAAGCGCCCTCAATGTACATTTCTCCATTATGAGCAAGCCACTTTGCACCGATATTATGATCGGTTTCATTTGTGCCGTTTGCAATAAACCAAGAATAAGATTCATCTGCTGTGCCGAAGCGCCCCATAATATGGCTACCTGCAAAATGAGCTGTTGATGTATGATTACCTTCCGCATGAGAAGAG
>NZ_JAKUFR010000081.1:0-22081 GCF_022663555.1 Bacillus cereus group sp. BfR-BA-01381 | reverse complement strand
TGCTTGAGTTTCAGCTACTTCACGAGCTTTAGTTGTTGCCACGGCTTTAGCTGTATCTTGAACTGTAGTTGTTTTTTCAGCTTTAACTACTGGTTGAACTTTAACTGGAGCTTTACCTGTTAAGTAAGGAACGTGAACATAAGCTGTTTTTCCGTTATATTCAAATTGGATCCAACCATTTTCAACTTGGTGTGTTGTTTCGATTACGTCATCTTGTTTCAATTTACCAAGAATTTCTGAGTCTGTGTTTGCACCAGCACGTACGTTTAATATGTTAGCTGTTACGTAGTAAGTGTCTTTTGTGTAGTCAGCGCTAATGAAAGCCTCTTTACCACTATTTAATTTCACTTTTGACCATCCGTTTTCTGTATGTAAAACGTTAACTTTATATCCATCTAATAATTTTCCTACAACTTTTGATTCAGTAGTTGGGTTTTCTCGTACATTTAGTACATCAGTCGTTACGATTGTTTCTGCTTTAGCAGATGTTGTGAAAATCCCAAGACCAAAAACCGCTGCTGTTGCTATACCCATAAATTTTTTCATAATAGCCTCCATTGCATTTGTTTTCGTTGACCTCATTATAGCAACCATTATTTTCTTATTTGCGAAAAACATAAAATTACAAAGCTTTCGTAACGGCTCATTAATATTCTGTAATAATTCCAGTAATATCCTGAAAGCGATTTCTTATAGTTTTTAGGGGAGGTTTGAGCATGCGATACATAAAATAAAGAGTATTTCAATTTCTAATAGATTAATATTGTTTCTGTATTGTTACATAATTGTTTCGTAAACATTACAAAAACGGCGCATTTTGTTGTTGGAGCAGGTAACTAGTTATGTAAAAATAACTATTTCAGTTGTGGAGAAATAGAAATAAGGTGAAATTTAATAAAAAATCGCTATAATTGTTACAAAATAAGTCGAGGTATGGAAAAAATTACGCCTTGATTTTGGTTTATCACATAGTATTTTTGCAATAATAGGATTCTATAATAGCTTTAGTAGGTTGAAATAATTAAAAGTGTTGATAACGTGAAATATATATAATAGAAGAAACACGATTTAATAGATAAAGTGAAACTTTAATCAGTGGGGGTTTTCTTCATCCCCCACTGATTATTAGTTGAACCAATCGGACTTTTATGGGCAGCCCGACCCCCACCTAACTTCTTTGCTTTCACTGAATTTTGAGGTGGGGGTCTTACTGTCCATTAAAGCGGGATAAATAAAAAACGCAGGAGTGTAAACTCCTACGTTTTTGTTTATTCATATCGTAAACATTCAATTGGATCCAGTTTGGCAGCTTTGTTAGCTGGTAGTAAACCGAATAGTATACCGATTAACATAGATAGGGCAACGGAGATAAGTCCTAGTTTTAGTGAAACGACAAGTGGCCATCCTGCAAACATTGCGACAATCCATGCGAAGAAGATTCCAAGCATAAATCCGACAAAGCCACCTAGTGCTGTTAAAATACAAGCTTCGATTAAGAATTGCATTAATACTTTACCACGTGTTGCACCTAATGCTTTACGAATACCAATTTCACGTGTACGCTCTGTTACAGATACTAGCATAATGTTCATTACACCAATACCACCTACAAGTAAGGAAATAGCAGCAATACCACCGAATACGCTTTTTAATATACCTGTGAAGCTATCGATTTCTTTTAAGAATTCTTGTGGATCTGGTACTTCAAATTTACCTGAATGCTCTGGTTTTTTTGCTTCATTTAATGATTTTACAACTGCTTCTTGAACAGTTTCCTTATCTTGACCAGGAGCAATTTTCACAGTTACAGAGTCGTAGTTGTTTTTCCCGAATAGTACAGGCCAGTTTTCTGCTGAAATGACACCTTCTTTAAATGTCATGCCACCCATCATAGCCTTTACTGAATATACGCCAACTATTTTGTATGGTGTACCTTTTATATCTACATATAAGTTTGGTTCCCATGAAGAATATAATTTATCAAAAGCATCTGTATTTAATACAATTGTATGTTCAGGTCTGTCTAAATCAGCTGCTGTTAAAAATCTGCCGTGCTCAAGTTTGAATTTAGATGTATCTTCAAAATAATCACCTTTTGCACCGGTAATATCAAGATCTAATTCTTTTTTTCCTGCATATACTTTTTCTTTTCCTCTTACATCTGGATAAACATCTTGCACACCAGAAATTTTGGATATACTTTCATACATGCTTGAGGAAATTTTGCCGTCCATATCTGAGTAATCTTCTGTCTTATAATTTACAGAAAACTGATCTTTTTTTTCATTCCCGATTTGTTCGCGGAACTTTGCATTTGTTCCATCCCCAATCGAGATAATGGTAATGATGGCACTAACCCCAATAATAATACCTAACATCGTTAAAATAGAACGCATTTTATGAGCAAAGATAGAGGAAAGGGCCATGCGTATATTTTCACTCGTATTCAAAATTAACCTCTCCAATCTTGGACGATATTTCCGTCACGAATTACAATTTGACGTGCTGCAGCTTCCCCGATTTCACGGTCATGGGTAATCATAATGATTGTTGAGCCTTGTTTATTTAATTCGTAAAAGAGGTCCATAATTTGTGTACTTGTTTTCGTATCAAGTGCTCCCGTCGGTTCATCGGCTAAAATGAATTTTGGGTTATTTACGATTGCACGTGCAACAGCGACACGCTGCTTTTGTCCACCTGATAATTCGTTCGGTAAGTGAGTAGCGCGATCAGCTAAACCGACTTTTGTTAAAGCAGCTAATGAGCGCTCGCGTCTTTCTTTTTTATCGACTCCAGCGTAAATAAGAGGTAGTTCTACATTTTGAAGCGCTGTAAGTCTCGGTAATAACATGAAGTTTTGGAATACGAATCCGATCTCTTTATTACGTACGTGTGCAAGTTCTGTTTCAGACATGTTTGAAATATTTTGACCGGCTAGTTCGTACGTACCTGTCGTCGGTTTATCTAAGCAACCGATAATGTTCATTAATGTTGATTTACCAGAACCAGAAGGTCCCATAATTGAAGTGAATTCTCCTTGGTTCAATGTTACGTCAATTCCGTGTAATATTTGAACGGACTCTGCACCATTTTGGAAGGATTTCGTGATGCCTTTTAAGTTAATCACTGGGCGACAACCTCCATACCATCTTTTAAGTCTTTTTCCGGTTTAGAGATAATTTCCTCTCCTTTTTTCACTCCAGAAACTTTTGCTTCGCTATCTGTTTCGAATTCAACAGTAACTGCTTGTTCTTTCGCTTTACCGTCTTTTACAACGAAGACAACATTTTTGTCACCTTTTTTCACGATGCTGCTTTTTGGAACAATTGTACCAGTTGCTTCGCCAGATTTACTCATTACATATACATGGAAGCCATTTTGTAATTCGTCACTATTATCTAATGTGACAGTGAATTGATAGTTCGAAACAGTTTTATTTTCATCCATGCTCTTTAATGGTGTAGAACCGATTTCTGTTACTTTTCCTGTCCAAGTCTTACCAGCGACAGTTTTTGATGAAACAGTTACTTCTTGCCCAACTTTCATACTAGCAAGCTCATATTCAGAAAGTTGACCTTTTACCTTAAATTGACCAGCGTGACGAAGAGTAACTCCGCTCATACCTGTTTTTTCGTCAGCAGTTTTTACGATATCATCAATTACGCCATCGGCAGGGCTCGTTACAGAAAGTGTGTTTACTTTCTCTTTTGCTGCTTTAATCATCTCATCAGCTTTTTCAACTTCAAATTTCTTCATTTCAAGTTGTGATTCTAATTGCTGTATTTCAATTTCTGATGCTTTTAATGCTTCAGCAGGAAGGCCTGCATTTTTATCTTTTTGTAATTTTTGTTTCGCAGCATCAATTTGCTTTTGGAACAATGTTACTTCTTTTTGTGCGATTTTCTTTTGCATTTCTGCTTCTGTTACACCTTGTTTCGCAGTCGGATCATTGTATTTAAAAAGGAGTTGCCCTTTTTTCACTTCATCACCTTTTTTTACAGCTAATTCATATGTTCCTTTTGTTGGATCGAATGAAATAGTTTCAATTCCATTTGGAATAACTTCGCCACCAAATTTTTGCGCGTTTTGGATTTGTTTTTCGGTTACTTTATATCCGCTATATGCCATTGCTACATCCGAACCGCCCCCAGCAAATGCAAAGTATGATCCAGCTGCAATTCCAATTGCTACTACACTAGTAATTAACACTTTATTTTTCTTTTTCATCTATTTATCACCTTTTCGTTCGTTTTAGTATCTACATTAAGTATAGAAGAGGAGAAGAATCTGACAAATCGTTTTAGCTTACAATAACCTTACAGTTTTGTAAGGTATGAATATGTAAATGTAAGGTAGAGGTTGTCCTAGTGTAAGCAAATGAATTGACTCGTCGTTTCTTTCTTACAATAATATTGTATGGAGGAAAGGAGGAAGGAAGATGGAAGCTTATTTTAGTGCGCATCCATTAAAACCGTTTATTCCCTACTCAAGGCAACATGCCATTATATTATTTATTATGTTGGTGGGAATCGTTTTTTTATATCAATACCAAGATGTATTACGTCAAAATGAGTGGAATATAACGATTCGATATGCGATTGCATTTTTATTTATAGGGAGTGAAATTGGACTTCATATGTGGGAGTGGAAAGCAGGGATTTTTGAGCTAGCCACTTCATTACCGTTTGAGTTATGTACAATTAGTTTGTTGTTAGCGTCGATTATGATTATAACGAAAAGTTATCGCATATATGAGATTGTATTTTTCACAGGAATTATTGGTGCATCACAAGCCATTTTAACGCCAAACTTGCAGTATGCTTTTCCGCATTTTCGGTTCATTGAATATTTTATCGCGCATATATTGCTCATTTGGGCGCCACTCTTTATGACTTGGGTCGAAGGATATCGTCCGACAGTACAATCTATTAAACGCACAATGATATTTTTAAACATATTGATTCCGATTGTTTCGTTTGTAAATTACAAAACAGGTGGTAATTATATGTTTTTAGCTCATAAGCCAGAAATAGCTTCATTACTTGATATGTTAGGACCACATCCTTACTATATTATTTCATTAGAACTCGCAGCGCTTATTGGATGTTTTATTTTATATATGCCATTTGCGAAAAGAGAAAAACAGTTACACAAAGAATCGTTAGGGTCATAACCTAGCGATTTTTCATATATTAAATATTTACAATTCAGAAAATTAAGAATAAAATTAAGGGGTAAATTATAGAGAGAGAAGGGCGAAAATGGTCAAAAAAGTATTTTTGAATGGGATGGAAGTGACGATTCAATTTCTTATTTCGATTTTGGGTATTATTTGTTTAGGGACATTGCCGAAACTATTTTATGGATTTGAGCTGCATGCATCACAATACATAAAGAGTTTACAAGAAGTGTTTGTGAATTTAATGGACATCTCCAATTTTAAATATGTGGGAGATAAATTTTTATTTCCGCAGCTGTTCGTCCATTATAAAGAAACGATTATTATTTTGTTAGCTGCTTTTTTTATTTCATTATTTGTAGCATTTTGTATTGTTTATGTCATTATGAGTAGTTCACCGCGTATACAACATCGAATTAAATCATTTCTTATCTTGCTAGAATCCATTCCAGATATCCTTCTTATTTTAGTATCACAAATTTTAGTTGTATGGTTTTTTAAACAAACAGGTTTTTTACCTTTTCAAATTGCTTCAATTGGAGGCGAGTCGATTAGGGGGTTGCCAATATTGTGTTTGAGCATCCCGACTACGATTATGTTTGTAAAAATGGTCGTGCTTCGTTTTGAAAACGAACTAGAAAAAGATTATGTACTATTTGCTAAGGCGAAAGGGCTGGGGCGCTTTCATATTTTAAATCGTCATATTTTACGAAATGTGTTGCTTAGTACATTATTCTTTGCGAAAACGAATATCTTTTTTATGTTATCTAATTTATATATTATAGAATGGATTTTTAATACAGGTGGTATTTTTATGTTTTTGAAATCGTATTTTGGTATTAGCGTTGAGGTTTTCATCGTTAGTGTGCTTCTTATATATATTCCGATTTTTATTTTGTTTAAATTGTTTCATTATCTCATTCCAGCTGCGATGAAGGAGAGACTATAATATGTGGACGTATATAAAACGCGATAAAAGATTTTGGATAAGCATTGGGTTTCTTCTCATACTAGTTCTTTTGAGCATCGGAAATACGATATGGAATGATGGACATATTAGACAAGTTACATTGCAATATGATGCGGATGAAAATCCACAAGTGCCACCGTTTTCACCTTCATTACAATTTTTACTCGGGACAGACCGGAAAGGGTACGACCTGTTACATTTAGTCATTGAAGGCGCAAAGTGGACGATTGGTATATCTATTTTAATTGCGGCACTTAGAATGGTAATAGGTGTGTTTTTCGGTGTCGTCCTCGGAACGTACATAAAAAGAGGATTTTCAAAAATTGAGGCTTTCTTTGATAGTTTTACAGTTATTCCGACAGTTATGATTGCGTATTTTTTTCTTCAATCTGCAAGTACATTTGGAAGTGGGGAGGAAACAACAACCTTTTTTGAAAGGGCTTCGTTTCAAGTTGTCTTACTTGTAATGCTTGTAATGCCAGTTATTGCACTGTATGTTGCGAAGGAAGTTCGTAAATTGCGAACGGAGGAATTTGTTGATGCCGCACGCATATTAGGTGGATCGAGAAGACATATTGTTATAAAGCATCTTTTCCCGCATCTTTATATGACGTTTATACTTGTATTTTTTCAGCAGTTTACGCAGACTCTTACTATTTTACTGCACTTAGGGTTACTAGAAATATTCTTTGGCGGAACGGTTAAGTTTTTAGGACCGATAGAAGAAATAGAATCTTACACACATGAATGGTCAGGGCTAATTGGAGTCTATTTTAGATCATTAACAGTGAATCCGTGGATCCCTCTCGTTCCGATTACATTTTTTGGACTTACTATTTTTTCAGGAAATATGATTGTAAAAAGTATCGAAGAGGCGATGATGAAAGTAAGGTTAGGAGGAGAGCTAAAGAAGGATGTTGTAGAAGAGGAACAATCTGCTGTGCAGTCAAAAGAAGAGCTGTTTACATTTAAACATACGATGTGAAAATAAAAAGAAGCAAGCATGTATTTCATGCTTGCTTCTTTTCTTTATTTTGTAGAAACTTCACCTTCAGCTTCTGATTGGGGAAGATAGTAACCGATTATACCACCGATGATTGCTGGAATAATCCAGCCAATTCCTAAGTTATAAAAAGGAATGGTGTGTACGATATTCGCGATAAAACTTGGTATCATTCCCACATTATCAAGTGCGTGAATACAGCTAATAAGGAATGCTGCGATCATTGCTCCGATGTAGACAGAAGGTTTACGTTTCGTATATTTATCAATAAATGATACGAAAATTAAAATGATTGTAATTGGATATAAAATAATTAATACAGGTAATGTAATTTTGATTAATAAACTTAAACCTAAGTTTGAAATCACGAAGCTAAAGATACAAACGTATAGTACAAGCTTTTTGTAAGAAACATTTGTAAGTACTGTTGCGAAATAGTTTGCAAATGCACTTACAACACCAATTGCTGTCGTTAAACAAGCGAAGATAATGGCGATACTTAATAAAACATTACCGCTTGTCCCAAAGAAGTGATACATAACAGTAGCTAATAGTTGACCACCGTTTTCGAATTGCCCTAAGTTTCCGTTTGAAGCTCCGATATAACCGAGTAAGAAGTAAACAATTGTTAAGAATAGAGCAGCGATGCTTCCGCAAATGATTGTATATTTTGCGATAGATTTCTTCTCTTGTATACCGTTTTGACGAATTGCATTTACAACGATTGTTGATAGTACGAGAGCACCGATTGCATCTAACGTTAAAAATCCTTCAAGAAATCCTTTGAAAAATGGAATTTCTTTATAGTCACCAACAGGTTCTGCAAACGTTCCTGGTGAAAGAATTGCTTTTGTTGCCATAATTGCAATAATTCCAAGTAAAATTGGCGTTAATATTTTTCCGATATGATCTACTAATTTTGATGGATTTAATGATAAGAAGTAGACGACTGTAAAGAAAATCGCACTAAAAACTAACATAGAGTACCATTGGTCTGGGAAAAGTGGTGCAATCCCAATTTCGTAAGATACAGATCCAGTTCGTGGAATAACAAATAGTGGGCCGATTGAAAGATAAATAATGATAGCGAATATTGCTGCGAATTTTGGATGAACACGGCTTGCTAACGTGTTAAAACTACCACCGGCAAGGGCAACAGCAACGATAGCTAGTAAAGATAAACCGACGTCTGTAATAATAAATCCTGTAATGGAGATCCACATGTTCTCTCCAGAAGAAAGTCCAAGGAGTGGTGGGAAAATCATATTACCAGCACCGAAGAAAACTGCGAATAGTAATAAACTAATCGAAAGTATTTGCGCTGGTTTTAAAGTTGTACGCATATAAAGAAAATCCTCCTACTGAGTGTTTTTGTCGAAAATTCAAACAATTTGTCGAGTAACTGTTATTATTTTAAAGGTCTGATGACTAGAAAGCAATAGGGAATTTTGAAAAAATTAAAAAATAATGCATTAAATCGAATAAATATACTATTTATATGTTTAATAGGAAGGATTTAACTTATAACGTAAAAAAACACATATCCCTAGGATACGTGTTTTAAAAAAATATTTTTTTATCACGTTCTTCTTTTAAAATTTCAACCGCTTCTCTGAAACGTTGTGAATGGACGATTTCTCGTTCACGTAAGAAGCGTAGGCTGTCATTTATATCTGGATCGTCTGATAAGTTAATAAGCCATTGATATGTTGCGCGTGCTTTTTCTTCAGCCGCAATATCCTCATATAGATCGGCAATTGGATCACCTTTAGCTTGTATATAGGTTGCAGTAAATGGAACACCAGCAGCGTTATGGTAGTGAAGTGCACTATCATGATCAGCGTAATGAGGGTCAAGACCAGCAGCTTTCATTTGTTCAGGAGTTGCATCTTTCGTCAGCTTATAAACCATTGTAGCAATCATTTCAAGGTGAGCAAATTCTTCTGTACCAATATCGGTAAGGAGACCAATGACTTTATCAGGAATTGTATAACGTTGATTTAAGTAACGGAGTGCAGCAGCTAATTCTCCATCTGCACCGCCATATTGCTCAATTAATAATTTTGCAAGTGCTGGATTACAAGTTCCTACTTTAACTGGGTATTGTAATTTTTTTTCATAAATCCACATAGTTTCTCTCCTTTATATTTGCCATGGCCAAGGACCTTTGCTCCATTCCCAAGGGGCATTAGAATAGCTGTTTCCAAACTGTTGGAGTGGCCCGTATTTTTCTTCCATCTTTTGTTTTAATACTCTTCGTTTATAGGAAAAGTCATTAAATTGATTAATAGCAGCAGTGTCATCTGGATGTGTATCTAAATAAAGAGTGAGTTCGACTAGTACAAAGTCTAGTTCTTGAAGCTCCAGTAACAGCTGATAATATTCTTCTGGTAGCGATTGAGTCACGTCAGTAGTCACCGCCCTTTTTTATAAGGATTTTCATAATAGTCATAAAAAACAGGCCATAAAGTTCCTTTTTGGAGTGCTTCTTTTGGCGTGAATTGCGGTAAGTTTGGCGGTTGAAAGCCTAAAAATAAATTAGGAGGAGTAGAATAATATTTTTTTCCGATAGGAGGACAAGGATCGAGAGGACTATGATAGGGCACAAATGATCTCATATATTTATTCACGAATAAACCTCCTTACATGTTCATTACTACGTATTGTATTCAGACATAATGAGCATTTATGACACATATAAAAAAGTAATAGGTACGGGGGGAATGAATGTGGAGACTGTGAAACAATTCATTGTATTGGAAGTGAAAAACTTAAAGGAAACGTTGTATTTTTACGAAGGGATTTTAGGAATTAAACCTAGTTTAGAAAGACCGCAATTAGATATAACAGGGGTTTGGTATGATTCTGATTCAAAGAGAATTAGTTTTGTCATGAATCGCGTGTTAGGTGGACGGGAAAAAAGTGTTACAGATTCATGTGAGGATTTAACGTTTACGATTTCTAACATAGAGAAATTGAAAAAGAAGCTAGCGTTTTATGAAATTTTATATACAGAAAATGAATGTGCGAGGAGTATTGTAGTACAAGACCCAGATGGATATAAACTTCAAGTAGTAGAGAAGGGTGAATAAACGGAGGGGATTTAGTGGAGAGAAATTATGAAGAAAGTGCATTGTTTGAGCATCAATTTTGGCTAAAGGTACTTACTGATCATGCGCAGTTTTTACTTGATGCGTTAGCGCCGAAGGAAACAGAGGATATAAAGAAAGCTACTTACTTTGTTGAAACATTTACGAATCTGTTAAATAAAGTTCGGAATGTAAATCTGATGGCATTCTCAAAAGAGGCTGAACAAGCAGCTAAGGAAATACGAATGTTTAAATTAAATATTATACAGAAACAGTTGGAAGGAAAAATTACAATTCATTTTACGCCAACTTTTATCAATCATATGGTAAATGAAGTAGAGGAGTATATAACGGTTTTAGAGTTTTTAAAGAAAGGGGAAGTTCCGCCTGTTTTTCATGAACTGCACTATCATCTCGTTTGGTTAACGGATGCGGCTGGTCATGCGGGTTCTATTTCTGGTGGGCTAGATCTTGTTGAAAAAAGATTAAAAGAGAAAAGTGAAGAATTTACGAAGCATTTTGAACAATTTTACTTAAAGGCGGTTGAGATGACTGGATATTTACGAACGGAGCTTCATCATTTTCCAGCATTAAAGAAGTTTACAAAAGATGTTTCACTTGAATTGAAATTATTTTCACATTTTTTACATGAAGTTGAAGAATTGGAGTTATCAAATGAAGTATTAAGTACATTATCAGCTAGAATGGCAGACCATATGGCAAGAGAGGAATGTTATTACTTATTAAAATTGGCTCAATCGTCTGGACTTGAAATGCCAAAATGTAATCCGCTTTAAAGAAAAAGAGGTCAATTTTATTTGGCCTCTTTTTCTGTTTTATTGTCTCTTTTTATTTTTGCTTGTTCAATACTTGCCTGTAATGTCTCCATAATATTGATGATGTTTGGAGCAGGAGAGATTGTTTCCGTTTTTTCCTGTTGTTCAATTTTATTTTCGATTAATTCGGTAAGAGCTTCTTTATACTCATCTGTATACATTTCTTGTTCAAAAGGATTTGTAAGATGATGGATTAAATTCATTGCTGCGGTGAGTTCTTGTTTTTGAATCGGATAATTTTCGTTACTTGGTAAGTTAGGTGTATTTGTTATATCGCGAATTTCATTAGGGTAGTGAATAGTTTGCAACATAAGTCCATCTTCAAAGTTACGGATAATAGCTAAATGTTGTTTTTTTCTAATAGCAATATGAATAAGCCCAAGTTTATTTGTACGTTCAAGAGCTTCTTTTAATAACAAATATGATTTTTCATGTCCTGGGGTAGGGCCTATAAAATAAGAGCGGTCATAAAGAACAGAATCGATTTCGTCATTTTGGACAAAAGATATAATACGAATGGATCGTGGTTCGTGAGCTTTTTGCAACGCAGCTAATTCTTTTTCATCCATAATAATGTATTTATGAGGTGCATATTCATAGGCTTTTACAATATCTTTATCATCAATGTCTTCATCCGTACAATCAGGAGCGAATTTTTTATATTTAATAGGTGTTAAGCATTCTTTATGGAGACTTAAAAATTTTATATCGTTTTCTTCTACGGCGCTATATAGTTTAATTCCTATATTTAATAGTCCAAGTGAAAGCGCACCTTTCCATACTGTATGCAAATGAAGCCTCTCCTTTCATTCAAAAATGATTATGTATATTATGAGATAGTAAGAAATTTCCTATACGTTTTTTGTTTTTTACGGAAGGGCTTGGGATATAAAATATATTGACAAGCCCTCCAAAATATTTTAATGTGATTGTATAAAATTGTGTATATAAAGGGGAGTAACTTATTACAGTAAAGTCGTCATTACAGGGAGAAACCCTCGGCTTTATTGGCAACGTTTCGTTGTTAGTGAGACCTTTACCAGCAATGGTAAAGGCCCCTTATTGTCTTTTTTAGGACCCTTACCATATTTGGTAGGGGCCTTTTTGTATACAAAGAGAGGAGAAATAAAAATGAAAAAACTGATTAGTAGATTAAGAGTTGTATTTCATGTTCGCCGATTTGTTCCATTCCTATTTGACTTTTTTACTTCAAAAGAGGTTTCAATAAAGAAGAAAATCTTATCCATTGCTTTTTTAGTTGGTTATGTAGCGATGCCGCTTGATTTAATTCCAGACTTCTTACCGTTCATCGGTATTTTAGATGATATTGGGATTGTGTTATTTATTTTGAACCGAATTGTAAAAATGGCCCCAGTTCAATTACAAGAAAAGCATAACGTAAATGTAGGATAGGAGTTAAAATATGGAGCAAATTATTTTAGATATAATCGAGTTTTTAAAGCAGTTTTCTTATTTTGGAGTTGTATTGGCTTTAACGTTTGAATTTATTCCAGCAGAAGTCGTTTTGCCTATGGTTGGATATTGGGTGTACGAGGGTGATATGAATTTTTGGCTAGCTGTATTAGCTGGAACGCTTGGCGGAACGACAGGACCGTTAACATTATATGCACTCGGTTATTACGGTGGTCGTCCTCTATTAATAAAGTACGGGAAATACTTCTTTATTAAAGAAGAACAAATTCAAAAAGCAGATGATTTCTTTGAGAAATATGGACCAGTTGTAGCATTTGTTGGACGCTTTGTACCGGGAGTTCGAACGCTTATTTCTGTTCCTTGTGGTATGGCGAAAATGAACATATGGAAATTTAGTATTTATACATTTGTAGCAATGTTCCCGCTAACGACTTTATATGTCTATTTTGGAATGAAATTAGGTCCGCATTGGGAAAAGGCTGCGGATGTTGTTGGACAATATATGCTACCTATATTAGGAGGCGTTATTCTTATCGTGGCTAGTATCTTTGTCTATAAATATATGAAAAAAAGAAACAAAACGGAATCTATCTAGTCATATGAATATTTTTTGAAAATAGATGAATAGTACAGGCAAAAGACTCTAAAGGACATACACATATAGGGAATAAAAAAGAGAGAGGGGAAACAACTATGTCTTGTGAGTGCTCAGGGGCAGCGTTAACTTGCTGTCCAGATAAAAATTATGTGCAAGATAAAGTGTGTAGTCCGTGGTCAGGAACCGTAGTAGCGACTGCTATTACGAATGTGCTGTATAACAATAATATTAATCAAAATGTAATTGGAACAGGATTTGTTCGATATGATGTAGGACCAGCAGCAATAACATTAACAGTTCTTGACTCAGCTGGTAATACACTTGATACTCAAACATTAAATCCAGGAACTAGTATTGCTTTTACGTATCGTCGTTTTGAAACAATTGAGGTAACTTTACCAGCCGCAACAGCTGGAACATATCAAGGTGAATTTTGTATCACGACGCGTTATCCACTTTCATAGAAGAATAGGAGAGGGCTAAAATGGGGAATTCTAGTTTATCTTGTTGCTCCAATAATACGCTTGTACAAGATCAAGTATGTATAGATTGGTCCGCTACTGGTGCGGTAACGGAAACGGTGTATACGAATAATATTACGCAAGATTTATACGCATCAGGTTATGTGAAATATGATGTAGGTACAGCTCCAATTACGGTGAATTTTTTAGTAGGAGCGACAGTGGTGAATACAATTACTGTACAACCACAAAGTAGCGGATCCTTTACAGTAAGGTACTTTACTACAATTCAAATCGTAACGACAGGAACGGGAGTAAGCCAAGGACAATTATGTTTAACGGTACGTTATCCAATTTCATAAGAAAAAGCATACCAAAATGGTATGCTTTTTCTTATAGTTTGTAAGTTGAGGTCATAAATCATTTTAAAAGCAAAATGAGAATTGACAACAATATTTTCCTTCTATATACCGAATTGGATTATTTGGGAGATTAATAATTGCCACAGATTGTAATGATTGACCTGTATATGACATTGTGTTGCCAGGATAGACAGTGAAAGTATTTGTCACCTGTCCAATAATTTGAACCGTAACCGCTTCAGTACTACTAGTGCTATTATACACAGAAATATTACCCGATATTTTAAGTACACCATCTCCTTCCCATAAGATTAATGTAGAACCTTCAGAAGGCGGTGGAATTTCTTTTGTTATAAAAAAATTACCAGCGAATTCATTGTTGACTAATTCACAAGATGGTGGGTCAGGGGGAGTAGGTGGATCATAGGGAGGGCAAATGATAGATAAAGGGGCATAACAGCCGATATTTTTTTTACAAGCCATTAATAGCTCCTCCCTTCATAGTTTCTTTTTATTACTATTAAATGTGGCAAAACGATAGTTGTGTTAATAAAGGGGCAAAAAATTTCAGGAAAGTTTGTTTAATAGGCGTCCAACTCATAATCATGAATAAGAGTCTGTTAGACAAAAGATGGTTGTATAAGATAATACAAATAATGTTGGATGTTACAGTAAATTGACTGTATATTTACAAAAATTAAATAAATTTTATTTGTAATTTATATGAAGTTAATATGTGTTCAGTACAATAATCATTGTAATTAATTGATTATATGAGGAGGATTCATGTGGAAAGAACAGCTTTACGAAAAGTAAAAGGACTTATTGGATTATTAATGGTTTTTGTATTAGCGTTCGTATCATTTCCGTGGAGTACATCAGTTAAAGCGGAAGAGAAAAAGCAAGAAAAGGCACCGAGTGAGAAGAAGATAGTTTTTCCAGTTGTAAGTGATGTACATATTAAGAATAGTGGAACGGATGATACGTTTCGCTGGAAACGAGCAATCGAGCAACTGAATACACTTGCACCTAAACAAGATGCGTTTGTAATTGTGGGAGATTTTACTGATTCAGGATCGGTACAACAATACGATCGTTTCATGCAAGTGTATAATGAAAATGCAAATAAAGATGCCGTGCGAATGAATTCTCTTGGTAACCATGATTATTGGAACGGTTTATCTGTAGAGGGCGCACAGAAGCGTTTCTTAGAAAAAACAGGAATGGAATCGATTTACTATCACAAAGTGGTGAAAGGTTACCATTTCCTTGTTATGTCTCCGGAAGATGGGACAACTCATGGATATTATTCAGACAAGCAAATTAATTGGTTAAAAGAAGAAATGGCAAAGGCACAAAAAGATGATCCAGAAAAACCAATTTTCGTATTTTTACACCAACATATTAAAGATACAGTATATGGTAGCCAAGAGTGGGGAACAAAAGATAGTGCAAAAATTAACGAGGTGTTGAAAGCATATCCACAGGTTATTACGTTTTCAGGTCATTCACATTATCCGTTAGATGATCCAAGATCGATTCATCAAAAAGACTTTACATCAGTTGGTACATCTTCAGTAAGTTATATGGAAGTTGAAGGTGGTAAAGTACAAGGGAATATCCCACTAGGAGCTAGTACATTAAGCCAAGGGTTATTAGTAGAAGTAGACGATAAAGAGGTAACGATTAATCGCCGTGATTTCCATACAAATTCTTGGACAGGCGAGCCTTGGAAAATTAAATTACCAGCAAAGAAAGAAACATTTACACATGTAGAAGATCGTGATAAAGAAAAGCCTTACTTTGTAAAGGATGCAAAGCTTGCGGTATCAAATGTAACAGAAAATGCAGCAACAGTAACATTCCCACAAGCGCTGGATAACCTTCTTGTTCATTCTTATCGCGTACAAGCTAGAGATAAGCAAACGGGAGAAATAAAGAACAAATTGTTGGCATTCTCAGAGTTTTATCGTGATCCAGTGCCGAAAGAGCTCACATTTACACTGGCAGGGTTAGATGGTGGGAAAACATATACACTTGAAGTAGTTGCGATTGATTCATTTGGCAATGAAAGTGTACAACCATTAACGGCGGAAATTACTACGAAAAAAGATAATATTGACCCGAATGTGAAAGTACCAAAGGCTGATGTTTTCGATGTAAACTTTGCAGATGGTACATTTAAAGACAATTCACCATTTGGTACAAAAGGTGATGTGAAGGGCAATGTGACTATTGAATATGATAAAGCATTGAAAAAGAATGTTATGAAGCTAAACGGAAAAGCAAACACATTTGGATACCTTCCATTTTCAGCAGCACAAAAAGAGAAAGTTGTAAATACGTTTACGTTAGAAACAGTATTTTCAATGAATGAAATTCGCGGACAAGGTATTTTGCAAAATACAGAGAGTGGCGGAATCGGTTTTGAATCTACAGGAAGTGGCTATGTTGAATTATGGGCTCACATTGGTGGCAGTTATAAACGTGTTGGTGTTCAATTAGAAGCAAACAAAACATATCACTTAACAGGAACGTATAACGGAAGTGAAGTAGCTATTTATGTAGATGGTAAAAAAGTAAATAGCCAACCGGCTACAGGAAAAGTGTATCATCCAAATGTACCATTTGCACTTGGAGCGGATCCTGATAGCAATGGAAATGGTGGTATTCCGTTAAATGGACAAATCGCGCTTGCGAAATTATATAGTAAAGCGTTAAGTTCTTCAGAAGTATTAGCAGCTTACAATGAGTTTTCTAACCGTACGAAGTTAGAGCAAGTAAATGCGTTATTTGAAGAACTTGGAAAAGTAAAAGAAGTGTTAGCTGGTACGTATGAGTTTGGGGATAAGCCAGGTCAATATTCAAAGGAAGCATTTCAAGAATTAGAGAAAAGCTATAATAATGCAAAACAAGTGTTTGAAAATGTAGCGAGTACGGGAGAACAAATTGTTCAAGCGTATAATGAATTAAAAACTGCAAATCAAACATTTATACAATCTAAAGTAGTAGAACAACCGAAAACATTGAAAGAAAAATTACAAATGAATATTGAATCTGCAAAAGCAGTAGTGAAAAAAGCGCAAGCTGCAAATGTAACGGACGGTTCAGTGAAATCATTGAGTCAAAAAATTACAGTGGCAGAATCTGTGTTAAAAGATGCGAAAGTAAAGGATGCACAGGTAGAAACGATGAATCGTACATTAGAGTATGCGATTTCACTCGTTGAACAAAGCATAAACAAATAAGAGAGAAGAGAAAGAAGCTTATCATGATAGGCTTCTTTTTTGTTATACTAAAAGTAGCATAGAATGAAGGAGCGAATAATTTGGAAGAGAAAAAGTTAAAAAGAATTCTTGAATATGTATGGATCGCGGTTGTGCTCCTTGTAGGATATTATTTCTTAAAAGAAAAAAGTATATGGGTTTTATTTTTAATGACGTTTTTATTAGCGGGTTTAGGCACGTTATTTATTAATTTCTTCTTTGATAGTTTAAATGCATGGAAGAAGAAAAAGAAGGGAACGAAGTAAAGGAGGGAATATATGCAAAAGTGGAAGCTCATATATCAGGTGATTATTTTCTTAGTGCTTGTAGGTATTGGAATTATTAAATACGCAACGCTAATAGGGAATTGGGCATCGTTTACAGCTTGCATCGGCATATTTTTCATTTTACAATCGTTAACGAAAAAATATAATAGCACAGAAAGATAGCTCGCCGTTTTATTGGCGAGCTATTTTGTTATGCTTTTTTCTGTTCATCGTTTGCTTTTTCAGTAGCTAAATGACTATGTTTTCTAGAGTAGAAGAAATAGAAGCATAAACCGACTATAAGCCAAGCTATAAAGCTAATCCATGTCGTTTTAGATAAATTAGCCATTAAATATAAACAGCAAAGAATAGCGACAACTGGTAATACAGGTATGAAAGGTGTACGGAATCCGCGTTTCAAGTCAGGGTGTGTTTTTCGTAAAATAAGTACTGCACAGCAAACGAATGTGAAGGCTGTTAATGTACCGATATTTACTAAATTCGCTAATACGTGCAGATCTAAAAGTCCTGCTAATAAAGCGGCAACAACACCAGTAATCCACGTATTTAATAAAGGGATTTTCACTCTTTTATTTACACGTGCTAACGCTTTTGGAAGTAGGCCATCGCGACTCATCGCATATGAAACGCGAACTTGTCCATACATAACGACTAAGAGAACGGTTGTCATTCCAGTCATCGCTCCAACAGCGAGTAGTCCTGCAATCGTATCTTCACCAACGAAATGCAAGGCAAACGCAACTGGATCAGAAACATCTAATTGTGTATACGGAACCATACCTGTTAAAACGAAAGATACAATCATGTATAAAACAGTACAAATAAGAAGGGAACCGATAATGCCAATTGGTAAATCACGCTGTGGTTTTTTCGTTTCTTCCGCAGCGGTTGCGATTGCATCAAAGCCTAAGAAGGCGAAGAATACAGTAGCAGCTCCAGTAATAATACCGTCGTATCCGAATGGGATGAACGGTGTCCAATTTTCAGGTTTTACATATTTTGCACCTGCTACGATAAAGGCGATAATAACTGCTAACTTGATCAGAACCATAATATTATTAATGCGTGCGCTTTCACGTATACCAAAACTTAAAAGACCAGTAATGATGAGTAAAATACAAACAGCTGGTAAATCAATGAGACCACCTTTTCCTACGCCAGGTGCCGAGGCGATTATGGCGGGCAGATGGATGTTAAATCCTTGTAGTAAAGACTGTAAATAACCAGACCAACCGACAGCTACTGCTGCGACTGCCAGTAAATATTCGAGCATTAAACACCATCCGACGATGAAGGCGACGACTTCCCCGACTGTCATGTATGCGTAAGTATACACACTTCCTGAGACAGGAATAGAAGAAGCAAATTCGGCATAACAAAAGGCTACACAAGCACAAGTAAATGCAGCAATAAGAAATGATAACATAATACCAGGACCAGAATGTTTCGCTGCAACAATACCTGTTAATACAAAAATCCCTGTGCCAATTACGGCGCCAATTCCTAAAAACGTTAAATCAAGTGCGGTTAATGTTCTTTGTAGTTGTCGTGGTGATTCAGTAGTAATCGCCTTTTTTCGTAATAATGATTTCACTTTGGACTCTCCCCCCGTTTTTCATTTCCATAACTGCGAATGTAGTATGAGCCCACTAGAAAAGAGTATGTAAGGAAATCGAGGTACAGTTATGGTGCGTAGTTTTTAAAATTGCTGGATTAATCTTAATATAATTCAGAATATTTTGTCAAATAAAAATATGACAAATAAAATGCGGATGAATAGGAGAAACTACTTGCAGGGATGGACGAGGGTTAACGACCCACTGATTAAAGTTAAAGTAGGAGAAGATGCTATGTTATTTTATTTTGAACTTGTCGTCATTTTACTTTGTACGAAATTAGCTGGTGATATTAGCGTAAGGCTTGGCCAGCCTTCTGTACTTGGTAAATTAATTATCGGTATTATTATCGGTCCAGCTGTACTTGGTATTATAAATAGTTCTGAACTGATTGATGAGCTGAGTGAGATTGGTGTTTTACTCCTTATGTTTATGGCTGGACTTGAAACAGATTTAGAAGAACTAAATCGGAATTTGAAATCATCATTTGCAGTAGCAGCTGGTGGAATTATTTTTCCTTTCATCGGTGGTTATGTAACAGGATTGCTGTTTGGACTAATACAATCTCATGCAATTTTTTTAGGGTTATTACTTTGCGCAACGTCAGTTAGTATTACAGTGCAAACGCTAAGAGATTTAGGAAAAATGAATACGAGAGAAAGTACAACGATTTTAGGTGCTGCCGTATTTGACGATGTGATCGTCGTTATTTTATTAGCGTTTGTTATGAGTTTTTTAGGAACGCAAGATGTGAATATAACACTTGTTATCGTAAAGAAAATTATTTTCTTCGTCAGCATCGTTTTTATCGCATGGAAAGTTGTTCCGTGGATTATGAAAATGCTTGTACCACTTCGTGTAACAGAAGCTCTAATTAGTGCAGCTCTTATTATTTGTTTCTCTTTTTCGTATTATAGTGAAATGATGGGGATTGCAGGTATTATTGGCGCATTTGCAGCCGGAATTGCCATTTCTCAAACAGAGTATAAGCACGAAGTAGAACATAAAATTGAACCGATTGCGTATGCGATATTTGTGCCAGTGTTCTTCGTAAGTATTGGAATGGAAATTACATTTCAAGGTATTGGAAGCCAGCTCTGGTTCATTCTCATTATGACGCTTATTGCGATTTTCACAAAGTTAATTGGATCAGGTTTAGGAGCAAGGCTAACAGGATTCAACCTTCAATCTTCTATTAGTATCGGAGCTGGGATGGTATCACGTGGTGAAGTAGCGCTTATCATCGCAGCGAATGGACTTACGGCAAATTTATTAGCGAAAGAAAATTTCACAGCGATTGTTATTGTTGTTATATTAACGACGATTATTACGCCGCCGCTTTTGAAGAAGTATTTCGTATAGTGAGGAAGGGCTTATCTGACGTGGATAAGCTCTTTTTTTATCCCATTAAAGTCCGATTGGTGAGAGCTGATAATCAGTGGGGGATGAAGAAAACCCCCACTGATTAAAGTTTCACTTTATTGGAAAAAGCAATAGTCATATAGCGTGAATGGGTTGTAATTATGGTAAAATCTACGTATATGATAAGTCGAGGGGAGAAAATGTGTGAAGATTACGAAGGAGAAGGTTATCGGTGTAATCGTACTTATTGCCGTATGTATACCATTTACTGCATGGAAAGAATCAAAAGTGAAAGATTTTCCGGTTTCTATTTTCTCGGAAGAAGCAGATGGTGAGTACGACCAGAAGCTGAAATATACTGCTTTTTTACCTGATATTGCGATTTGGATGAAAGGTTGGGAAAAGAAGTGGACAGAAGGGGAAAGAACTGTTTATCAAAAAGGGAATCGCATTGTAAATGTGTTTCATCCTCCTGGCGATAATGGTTTTTACCTTCTTGAAGCAAGAGAAAATAAGTAAACGCAACCGTAAGAAGTGGAGGTTAAATAGTGAAAGCTTCAACGTTACTATTTAAAATTGAAAGTAATATGGATCAATTTTCACCAGCTGAAAAGAAGGTTGCCATGTACATAACGGAGAATGCAGAGATTGTTCCGAACTTAACGACGAAAGAAGTGTCAACGAATGCAGGCGCAAGTGAGGCGAGTGTTGTTCGCTTTTGTAAGTCGATTGGAATCGGAAGTTTTAAAGCATTTAAAATCGCGCTCGTTCGCGAATTAACGATTGCTGATTATAATATTAACGATTTTTCAGTGATGAATACGGAAGATGGACCGTACGACTTGTTTAATAAAGTTACGTATGTGAATAAAGCTGCAATTGAGGCGAGCGTGACGGCGATAGATAAAAAAGAACTTGAAAAAGCTGCAGATCGTATTGTAAATGCCGATAAAATTATCTTTTACGGAGTAGGCGGATCAGCTACTCCGGCGATGGACGGAGCTTATAAATTTACAAGGCTCGGATTTACAGCGATGATGCTATCTGATTTTCATATGATGTTGCCACTTGTGACGAATTTAAAAGAAGGCGATATATTTGTGGCAATTTCAACATCTGGTCGTACGAAAGATGTACTTGAAATGGCGCAATATGCGAAGAGACAAGGTGCAACAGTTATTGCGATTACGAAGCTTGATCAATCATCACCGTTATATAAAGAGGCAGACATTCGTCTTTGTATGCCAGATGTAGAACAAGATCATCGTATTGCAAGTATTGCTTCAAGAATGACGCAATTGAACATGATAGATGCTCTATATGTGATTACCTTTAATCGTATTGGTAATAAAGTGCTGGATCAATTTATGGAAACAAGAGAAGAAGCTTTGCGATTACGGAAGCTAAAATGAGAAGATGGGGAAACCCATCTTTTTTTGCATACGGACGGACATAAATTCGTCATGAAAAGAAATTAAATTTCATAAAATAATAAAGTAATATTGATTTTAAATTTCTTAAAGTTATAATTAAAGTATGAAATTAAATTTCAAAGTAGGTGGGAATATGTTAGAAAATTTATCGACAGAACACCGTAATGAAAAGACGATGAATTTAG
>NZ_JAKUFR010000080.1:0-22216 GCF_022663555.1 Bacillus cereus group sp. BfR-BA-01381 | reverse complement strand
TTCAAACATTTTCTTGGAGACAAGAAGGGTCAGACGAAACGATGCGTGATTGGTCAAAAGATCGTTTCTTTGTAACAGCATTAGGAACGTCTTGGCTTGTATTATTATCAGCTATATATGTTCCGCCGTTTGCTCGTATATTCCATACCGTTCCATTGACATTTATGCAATGGGTACCTGTTCTTTTTGTAGCGGGCACAGTATCTCAAATTTCAAAACCTATTATTAATTTAGTTTCATATAAGAATAATGATTCAAAAAAGTTGGCAGTTAATGAACTAGCATTATTAAAAACAGTGTAAAGGAGTAATGAAGATGATACGAAAAATTGTTATTGGGTCTACTTTAGCGTTAGCGAGTGCCGCTTTATTACCTGTTGTAAGAAATACACTTCGTCCACTTGCTGAATCAGGTACAAAAGTTGTGAAATCTACTTTTGAAACAATTAAAGAAGAAGTAGAAGATATTATTGTAGAAGCGAAAATGGATAGAATGCAAAAACAATTTGAGAAAGAACTTTCTTATGTTGAAGATGATCATGCTGAAGAGCAAGAGGTAATAGAAGCGGCTGCAAAGGTTGAGGAAAAGGAGGAAGTAAGAAATGACGCATAAAGTTGTTGAACAAAATGTAGATTACCATTTAGAAAAAGCGTTAGAGCATTTTGAACAGGCGTTAGACTTGAGTGTAAAGGTAGCATCAGAAAATAAAGAGATGCAAAAAGAGATTGCTACTAAAATGGGGTCTTTTACAGGAGAAATTTTTCAATCTGTTCGTGAAAAAGGAAAGGTGAATCGCATGAATATAATGAAGTGGTTCACGCTACCACGTTTGTAAACAGGGCCGTTAATTGGAAGGGATATAGGGAGTTTTGTCTCCCTTATCCATATTCCGTACTATGTATGTCACGTTAGTTTCCGGAATGTTCAACAATATGAAGGGGTGAACGAAATGGCAGCATGGATAATGGTATTGGCATTAACATTTTCATCAAGTATCGATAACTTAGGAGTAGGAATTTCTTACGGCATTCGAAATATAAAAATTAGTCATCTATCAAACTTTATTATTTCGATAATTTGTTTTTTATTTAGTGTAGTAGGAATATATTTTGGCTTATGGCTGTCAAAAATTTTACCTGGGATTATGCCTATTGTAATCGGTTCGTTCTTATTAGTGATAATTGGTCTCCGAATTATTTTACTAGCAATTCCTCGTAAAGTT
The DNA here is from genome assembly GCF_022663555.1 of Bacillus cereus group sp. BfR-BA-01381. Taxonomy (NCBI): domain Bacteria; kingdom Bacillati; phylum Bacillota; class Bacilli; order Caryophanales; family Bacillaceae; genus Bacillus; species Bacillus cereus group sp. BfR-BA-01381. The sequence continues at coordinate 20,994 of NZ_JAKUFR010000080.1, read as the reverse complement.
CCGGTGCAAGAGACTGAGGGAGAAGTGGCAAGTACAGAAATAAATGGTTTAACGAAAAATATCGGTAAATCTGGTGAAATCGGTTTTGTAGAATCTATTTTTCTTGGGATTGGTTTGTCTGCGAATGCACTAACGAATGGTTTAGGCGCAGGGTTATTTGGTTTGAATCCAATTGCGATTTGTATTGCAGCCGCGGTTGGTAGTTTTATTACAGTATGGGGCGGAGTTGCGTTAGGGAGAAAGATTGCTCACGTTCGTATCGGTAAGTTCACCTTAGGTCAGTTTGGTACATTGATTAGTGGAACATTATTATTAGTTATTGCGTTTGCTGCATTTTTTTGATTAATTCATAGAAGGTGAGTGAAATTGAGATTACTGTATAAAAGGCTAAAGTACTCGGAGTTAGAGTCGGAGTTGCAGTTAGTAGAAAGTGTTTTAACTTCAGGATACTTTATTTTATTAGATTTATTCTTTGTATCTTTCTTATTGATGATACTAACCTTTTCTCTACATCATTCATTTTTTATGGCCATCGTCATATTCGTGAGTTCTTACATAATTTGCGGTAGTGTATTTGTATTATTACGGAAATGGTTAAAATAATTTTAAAAAGCTATCTTGAATATAAGATAGCTTTTTTGTTTGCAAAATATAAACATATAAAGGGACTTCTATCTTGTAAATGGTCAGAAAAATTTGTTAATATAAAATGTATAGTGATGTAGTTATTTTTCATATAATAACTATGGTTATTCTCGTGAATAAAGGGGAATGAGATATGTCTCAAGATCATGAAAAAAGTAATCTTGGATTGTTGTTGAAAAAATTGCTTAAGGAAAAGTCTTTATCGATGCGAAAACTTAGTGCGCTCACTAATATTGATACCGCTACAATTTCAATGATTGTAAATGGTAAGCGAAAGGCGAATCCAAAGCATTTGCAAAAGTTTGCAGAGAGCCTTGATGTTCCGGTAGGTGATTTGTTTGTAGCGGCAGGTTATTCTATTGACACGAAACAGGAGGAGCAATCTGATATTCACGTTTCTATTAATAATATTGAACACTTACTTGAATCTGCTCAGCTATATGATCAAAAGTTTAGTATATCGAATGTAGAGCAGCAGTTAGCGAATTATGAACAATATTCGCAAACAGAAGAAGGGAAAGAAACAATTGAAAAGGGGTTTCTTGAAAAGATTCAAAAGGTAAGCAGTATTGGCCCATTTATTAATGATTTGAAAGAATTGTACGAGAGATTTTCGAAGAAGAAAGGAACGACTGCAGAACTTGCTTTAATGGGAAGTGCGCTCATTTACTTTATATTATCGGTCGATGTAATCCCAGATTATATATTTCCAATCGGCTATTTAGATGATGCGGTTGCGGTACAACTCGTTTTAAATGCACTAATGAAAAGATAAGATGTTTATATGAATAGATAGATGAAGATATTTATATACCAATAGTTTGGGATAATTGTATCGTTATGAATATACGAAAAAGGTGTACCCTGTGTTAGAACGGAGTACACCTTTTTCGTTTTAATTAGCCGATTTTTCTACATACTCATAAGCTTTCTCCCCATGCATTGAAATATCAAGTCCCATATGTTCCTCGTGCTCATCTACCCGGACAGGGAGGAAGAAGTTAATTGCTTTAATAATCGCGTACGTCATTATAATTGTGAACGCATATGTTGCGCCGATTGCTACAAGTTGTTTGAATAGTAACGCGGCGTTTCCGTAAAATAATCCGTTAGCGCCATCGCTGTTTACGGTGGTAGTTGCAAATAGTCCTGTCGCAATGCCGCCCCAAGTTCCGCCGATGCCGTGACATCCAAATGCATCGAGTGTATCGTCGTATCCAAATTTTGTTTTTAAGAAAAAGACCGCTCCGAAGCATAATACGCCCCCAACTGCTCCGATAAGAAGAGCTGAGAAAGGTGTAACGAACCCGCAAGCTGGTGTGATAGCGACTAGACCGGAAACGGCGCCACAAGCAGCTCCCATCGCGGTCGGTTTTGATTGGAAGAACCACTCTGAAAGCATCCAAGTTAATGCGGAGGCAGCGGCAGCTATATTTGTATTAATAAATGCAGTTAAAGCTACATCATTTAAAGATAATGCGCTTCCGACGTTAAAACCGAACCAGCCGAACCATAGCAGCCCAGCGCCTAACATCGTAAATGGTAAATGATGAGGAGACGAACCGTTTATGTTTTTTCGTTTTCCAAGGAAAATAGCTAATACGAGGCCGGCCACGCCAGATGTAATATGAACGACATTACCGCCAGCGAAGTCTAATGCGCCAAGTTCTCTTAGCCATCCGCCAACGCCCCATACCCAATGAGCGACAGGATTGTAAACGATTGTTGTCCATAGAAGGATGAAAATAAGGAAAGCTGAAAATCGCATTCTTTCGGCAAATGCTCCTGAAATTAGAGCGGGGGTTAGAATAGCAAACATGAGTTGAAACATCATAAATAAATTGTGAGGAATAGTAGATGAGTAGTCTGGATTTGGTGCGTAGGTAACTCCGTTTAAACCGAACCAATCGAATGTGCCGATAAGTCCGTGCCAATCTGGTCCGAATGATAAAGAATAACCAATTACAATCCATTGAATCGAAACGATAGCCATTGCGCTATAACTATGCATTGTCGTACTGAGTACGTTTTTACTGCGAACCATACCTCCATAAAAAAGTGCTAATCCTGGTGTCATTAACATGACCATTACTGTCGCTACAAACATAAAAACCGTATCTCCTGTATTCATTCTCTCTCCTCCTGTAATGTTATAAAAAATAACATCGATTTGTTATGTTTCATATCATATTCGAAATAAAGAGAAAAATCAACTAAAAATTCAGAAAACTTTATATGTGATGTTAGAAAATCTAACATGGAGTAATTTAATAAGAATGAAATCAACGTATGCGATTCGTTTGGATAATTGGTATAATATTCTTACAATTAAAATACATGGGGGATGCGTGTGGGGAAAATACATACTAGGAAACTATTCATTTGTTTTTGTTTAGCTGTCGTTTTGTTTGTACCAATACATACATTTGCAGACGAAAAAAGAGAGTGGCGAGACGAAGTTATATATTCCATTATGATTGATCGTTTTAATAATGGGGAACCGAAAAATGACAAACAGTTAGAAGTTGGCAATTTAGAAGGATATCAGGGCGGAGATATAAGAGGTATTATAAAAAGGCTGGATTACATAAAAGAAATGGGATTTACTACTGTTATGCTTTCGCCGCTTTTTGAAAGTGTAAAATACGATGGGTTAGACGTGCGCAATTTTCAGAAGGTAAATGAACATTTCGGAACAGAAAATGATGTGAAAGAACTTGTGCAAGAAGCTCATGCAAAAGGAATGAAAGTTGTATTTCAATTTCCACTTGGAGAAAACGAACAACAAGTAATCGACTCGATGAAATGGTGGATTAAAGAAGTTGATTTAGATGCAAGTTATGTAATATATAGTGAAAAAAAGTCGCCTGCTTTTTGGGATGATGTGCAAAAAGATATGCAAGTGATAAAGAAAGATTTTCGAGTTATGACAAAAGAAGATAGTGAATACAACGAAAAAATAGTAGATGCGTTTTCCAAAGCGGACGTATCGGTGAAACCTTTATATGATGTGAGTAAAAAAGACGGAGTAGCCGCTACATTTTTAGATAATCAAGATACAAAAAGATTTGCTCGTATTGCAAAAGAGAATATGAATTATCCACCATCTCGTTTGAAACTAGCTCTTACATATTTATTAACAACACCAGGTATTCCGAATTTTTATTACGGAACTGAAATTGCATTGGATGGAGGAGGTACGCCAGATAATAGACGATTAATGGACTTCAAATCAGATGAAAAGTTTATGCAACACATAACGAAACTCGGTGAGCTTAGACAAGCGAGACCATCTTTACGCCGCGGTACGTTTGAGCTTCTATACGATAAAGATGGAATGAGTGTACTAAAGAGAAAGTATAAAGATGAAGTGACAGTAGTAGCGATTAATAATACGAAAGAAACACAAAAAGTTGCTTTACCTGCAAGTGCGATTGGTGAAAAACAAGAGCTAAGGGGGTTGTTAGAAGATGAAATTATAAGAGAAGAAAACGGAAAATTTTATCTCGTTTTAAAGCGTGAGGAATCAAATGTGTATAAAGTTAACGGGGAAACAGGTGTGAATTGGCTATTTATTTCTTTAATCATCGGTGTGAACGTATTGTTTATTGCTTTTTTAATTGTGGTTAAAAAGAGACGGAAATAAGGGGATATTCTCTTTTGTGTTCAATTAAAAGTGCGTGATGAGGTGAGATGTTTGAGTCTTCTTATCGTATTCGTAATTCTGTATTTTGGGGATAACAGTGACGATGGGGAATTTGTTCGGTGGGACAGGCTAAGGAGAAAACTTTCTCCCTAGCCTGTTTTTCTTTGAAGTAAGACTCTCACCTCGAAATGCAACTGAGCAAAGGAGTAAAAAAATCGATAGAAGCAACAATAATTGAAAATATACTAATTTTACATTACATTAAAGGGTGAAAAGTATTTTGTTACTCATTGAGGGCTATATTTGAGGAGGAAAAATGGAATTTTACGATTTGGGTATTACCATTAAAGATCTTAGAATGAAAAAGAATATATCACAATCTGAATTGTGTCATGGAATATGTTCGCAAAGTCAAATTAGCAAAATAGAAAAAGGTATGATTTATCCATCTAGCATATTGTTATATCAATTATCTGAAAGACTTGGTATTGATCCAAATCATATTTTCGCACTAACTCAAAACAAAAAACTAAAATATGTAGAAAATGTAAAATGTGTAATGAGAGATTGTACAAAACAAAAACAATATAATGAACTTTATGAAATAGTGAAACAAGAGAAAACCGAAAATAATTTCCAGTTAAAAGAAGATAAACAATTTCTAATATGGCATGAAGCGATTGCTATATTTTATGTGAATAAATCAATAAAAACTGCTTTAAATCTTTTAAATAATGCACTAAAACTAACTGTAACGAATGGTGATTTTTTATCAGAAAGAGAAATAGATATTATGCAGTCGATGGCTATATTTCATTGGGCAAATAAAGAATATGAAAAGAGTATTACTATATTAAGAAGATGTTTAACTAATTTTAATAAGTTAGATTTCCCTAGAGATAAAGAGGTTAAATTAAAAATCATTTTTAATTTAGGGAAAATGTTAGGTCATGCAAATCAACATGAAGAGGCAATAAAATACAATGATATGGGTATTAAATTAGCTATTAATCTAAATACTTTATATTTATTAGGCGAATTATACTATGGAAAAGCTTGGAACATGCTAAAGCTGAAACAATGTAATGAAGAAGATGTAGCTGATAATATGAAAAAAGCATTATTTATCTTTGAACTAACAGAAAAAGAAGATCTGATAAAAATAGTTAAAGAAAAATATTTTGAACAACAAAATAAAAAAATCACTCATAATTTCTGATGAACATCTTATTATTCTCTATAAAAAAAGCACCTTATGGTGTCTTTTTTATGACTTATATCATCAATTATTACAGTTCGTAGGTTTCTTATACCAAGCTTTGTTGATATATTTACAATTCGCAGGTGTTGAAGTTTTAGATGTATCCCCAGGTGTAGTTATATTATTAGAACACCCTGCAATATATAGACAGAATGTAGTTAATAAAAAACATAGTATTAATTTCTTCAAATAACCACTTCTAACTCTTTTTAATTAACATTTTTCATAAAATAAATTCCTTACTAATTTTACATTACGGGAAAGGGTGGAAAATATTCTTATACTCATAATTTGTTACATTTGATTGGGGAGGGAGGTTTTTTGTTCCGATTTTTAAAAGGGTCTTCTTCATTTATGCATAAAATTTATCCGATTGCCCGTAAGCTTAGACTTTTACACGCTAAAAAGAAAAACATCCTCTACATAGAGGATGTTTTTCTTTTTAGCGGTAGTTAATAAATTGTACGTCAATCGGTAAATCAGCGCTGCGAACTGCTGCGATAACTGCTTGTAAGTCATCACGGCTTTTCGCTGTAACACGTACTTGATCATCTTGTACTTGTGTTTTTACTTTTAATTTCATTTCTTTAATGATGTTGTTAATTTTTTTCGCGTTATCTTTATCGATACCTTGTTGGAGTGTTGCACGTTGGCGAACAGTGTTACCAGCTGCCGCTTCAACTTTGCTGTAATCTAAGTTCTTAATTGGAACGTTACGCTTTACAAGTTTAGAAATAAGAACGTCTTTTACTTGCTCTAATTTGAACTCGTCGTCAGAAGTTAAAACAAGTACTTCTTTTTCAAGTTTAATATCACTTTTACTTCCTTTAAAGTCATATCGGTTTTGGATTTCCTTTAATGCGATATTAATTGCGTTTGTTACTTCAGGTAATTCTACTTTCGAAACGATGTCAAAAGAACTATCTTTTGCCATAGTTAGCACCTCCAAATAAATTTCTAATCTTTTTATGTACTGTACATACTAAAGTATAGCTGAAAACGAGCTTAGACTTAAGTGTTTTCATACTTATAATGATGTAGTCTCATTTTATTATAGTGAATTTTGGGCAGTTGGACAAATAAAGAGAAAATCGTGTTATAATTAACTTTTGTTTGGAATGATAAAAATATAAAAAGTTAAAAAAGTTCATTTTATATATATAGAAGGGAATTAAAAAAATATGTATTTACAAATAGGATCGATTGAACAGGTAACTGTTTTACGCGAAACGGAAATCGGATATATGGTTGGGAATGAAGAAGAAGAAATTTTCCTACATAAAAATGAAGTAGCTGGAGAAATTGAAGAAGGCGATACGATTGACGTATTCTTATACCTTGATCACCAAAATCGTATTTCAGCAACAATGAAGGAGCCAATTATTACAACGTATGATTGGAATTGGGTAAAGGTTGTAGAAGTTATTCCGAGTTTAGGTGTGTTTGTTGATATTGGTGTATCAAAAGATATACTAATTCCAGCTGATGAATTCCCAATTTATATGCCAGTATGGCCAGAAGTTGGAGACGAATTATATTGTACGTTAAAATTAACGAATCGTGATCGTTTAATTGCTCTTCCAGCAAGGGATAGTGATATGCAAGAAATCGTTGTAGATGCGACACCATCTATGCGTAATAAAAACGTAAACGGACGTGTGTATCGTTCACTTCAAGTTGGTTCGTTCGTATTAACAGATGAGCATTTCCGTGCATTTTTACATCATACAGAAAGAAAAGAACAAGTTCGCATCGGTCAACGTGTAACGGGACGAATTATTGATGTAAAAGATGACGGTACAATTAACATCTCCCTTCTTCCTCGTAAAGAAGAAGGAATGGAAGATGATGCTGCAGTGATTTATGCATATATGGAAGAACGAGGCGGAGCAATGCCATTTTGGGATAAGAGCTATCCAGAAGACATTAAAGAACGTTTCAATATGAGTAAAGCTGCATTTAAGCGTGCACTTGGTAAGTTGATGAAAGAAGAAAAGGTTTACCAAGAAGAAGGTTGGACGTACTTTAAGAAATAAAGGAAATAAAAAGCACCACCTTATATTTTACCTATAAGGTGGTGCTTTTTTAATTCCCTTGCTCATGTACAAGAGTGAACGTATCTTTCAATTCACTATCATTTATTTTAATATTTGCTTTTTTTAATTCATTTTGCAATAGTTTTTTGCCGAATATAGGGTCAGAGATACGTTCTTCTTCTAAGTTTTTGCGAATAGAGTCTTTCACTTCAACATAAGGCTTTAAAGCTTTTTTATCAGTTAATTTAATAATATGATAACCGTTTGGTGATGCAACTGGATTGCTAATTTGTCCGACCTTTAGTTTATAGGCAGCAGTTTCAAATTCAGGTGCCATTCTACCTGAATGGAAGTATCCAAGGTCTCCGCCTTTCTCTTTTGACAGTAGGTCTTGCGATTCTTGTTTTGCTAGTTCTTCAAATGAAGCACCAGCATCTAATTTTTTCTTTATTTCTTTCGCTTCATTTTCGTCACTTACTAAAATATGGCTTGCTTTAATTTCTGGTTTATAGTGGTCTTTCACGTCTTTTTCTGTAATACTTTTCTTAATCGCTTCATTCATAGCAAGTTTGAACTTAATTTGATTTTTGAAATCAGCTTCATCTTTTAAACCATTGTTTTTCAATACGTTTTTAAATTGGTCTCCGTATTGATTTTTCGCTTTTTGTAATTCTTTATCTACATCATCGTCAGATACTTTATATTTTTTCGTGATAACGTCTTGCGCCATCATTTCGTACAGCATGTCTTTTCCGTAACGATCTTTCAACTGTTTTTCGAAGTCGCTCTTCGTAATGGTTGAGTTTGTTGCTGTAGCGACTGTATCTGAGTCGTTTTTTTGTCCGCAAGCAGATAGCATTAATATACTTAGTAGTGCAGTAATAATGAAAATGTGTTTCCCTCTCATGCTAACACCTCATCCGAATATGTTATCGCTATTGTAGAATATAGAAGTGAACATGAAGTGAATTTTTAATGTTTTTTCCCTGTAAACTGTAAAAAAAGTACACCAACAATATTGTTGGTGTACGATGGAATCAAAGGTGATCGGTCTTTTTAGAATAGGCACGCTTACCTTGCTCTATATTCTTTTGTTCTTGCTCATTTTTTTGCGCGCGTTTTGCATTATTATCGCGTGCTTTTTTGTCGTTATCACTCGTATGTGGCATATGTATCAACTCCATTTCTAAACGTTGTACGTTTATCATTTCCTTTTTCGTAAAGACTATGTATAGCAGTGTATTCATGAATAATGAAGGTGGATTGGAAATGGATTTGAAGTTGAATTATACCGAACTTATAAAGAAGTTAATCGTTGTAATCGTCGCAGGTTTGTTAAATGCGATTGGAATGAATTTATTTTTAACGCCAGCGAAAGTGTATGCAAGTGGCTTTGCTGGATTGTCTCAATTGCTATCACAAATATTAGGTGATTTTTTATCTATTCACATATCAACCGGGGTATTATTTAGCTTGTTTAACATTCCAGTCGTTATTTTAGCCTGGAAAAAGGTTGGAAAGGCCTTTACTTTCTTTAGTTTTCTTTGCGTTATCTTTATGACTATGTTTTTAGAAATTATCCCAGTTAGAGCAGTTTCAAACGACATCATATTAAATGCGATTTTTGGTGGGCTTATTTCAGCAATCGGGGTAGGGATTGCGTTGAAGTGGGGGGCTTCTACAGGTGGTTTAGATATAATCGCCATGATTTTATCAAAGATTAAAGACAAGCCTGTCGGTACGTATTTTTTCTTCTTTAATGCACTGATCATTATCGCTGCCGGCTATGTGTATGGATGGGAAAAAGCATTATATACTTTAGTGACTTTGTATGTGTCAACGCGAATCATCGATGCAATTCATACGCGTCATGTGAAGATTACGGCGTTAATCGTTACGAAGAATGGGGCGGATGTACGAAAGGCGATTCACTCACGCTTAGTGAGGGGGATTACAACTATACCAGCAACTGGTGCTTATACGAATGAAAATAAGGAAATGTTAATGATTGTTATTACCCGTTACGAACTGTACGAATTAGAGAGGGTTATTAAACAAGTGGACCCAGGTGCATTTACAAACGTACTGCAAACGGTTGGGGTATTCGGATTGTTTCGAAAAGATTAAAGAGGACCAAAGCTGGTCCTCTTTTTTAATGTGCATTCGTAATGTTTTGCAACTGCTCTTGCATTTCACGTAGCTGAATTTTTTCAGCTGTTGAAGAGTTTGCGTAAGCAGAGTGCAAAGCGTTTTTTGCTCTATATACGAGATCTTGTTGCTCGGCGCCGCTTGAACAAGATACGGCATTTGCAACAGCATCTCTAGCTTGTTGAAATAGTAAGTTCCCCATTTAGACCCCTCCAAAAGAAGAGTTACTTCTCGCTTTTTCTGCCTCAGCTAATGTACCTCTGTACGGGAATCTTGCATCATGCTTCATAACAGCATCGGCTCCTTGTTGGATAAAACGTTTTGATTTATTCTTTTTACCCATTCGAAAAACCCCCTTTATTTAGCTGAAAACAATCGACGCGCTAACTTTTGCGTCTAATGATAGTATGAGCGTTTGACGAGAAACTATAAGCAGGGAATTTTTAGATTACAACCCAAGAACCTCTTCTAAATATAGTGCAATGCCATCTTCTTCGTTCGTTAGCGTCGTATGGTTTGCGAGTGATTTTAATTCAGGGATGGCATTTCCCATTGCGATGCCGTGACCAGCAAATTCAATCATTTCAAAGTCGTTATCTTCATCACCGAAAGCGATAATTCGCTCTTGTGGAATGTTGTAATGACTAGAAATCTTTTGTAGTCCAACAGCTTTATTTAATCCGCTTTTTACAATTTCAATAATCGGCCAAGGTGCGCCCCATTTTCTATGGTCAATTACTTCAGCATGCATATCAGTTAAATGTTGACGAATTGCACTGGAATGTTCGTCATGTGCGTCAATTAATAAGCAAGTTGGATGATCGTTTAAAATATTTAATAAGTCTCCTGTAAAAATGTTTGGAGAACCGAATTCAAAAATATGTTTTTTATCTTCATCAATTTCACGAACATACACATCGTCCATTACTTCAGCGTATATATTTTTTACGCCAAAATCAAAGCAAGCTCGGACAATTTCTTGTGCTGTTGCTAGCTCAAGAGGAGAGTGATGTGTGCCCCACTTTGAATCAAGAGGGTGATGTACGTAAGCGCCATTAAAGTTTACGATTGGTGTATTCAGACCAAGTTCTTTATAGTAATCATAACTAGCGCGGAATGGACGTCCTGTTGAAATAACGACAATATGTCCTTGTTCCTTTGCTTTTGCAATTGTATGTTTCGTTCGAGTGGAAATTATTTTGTTGTCTGTTAATAAAGTGCCGTCTAAGTCTAGTGCGATTAAATGCTGTTTGTTCATAATTTCACCTCTTATAATAATTTATTTTTGTTTCGATCTGTATTTCCGTTTTAATATGCAGAAATAAGAGGTTAAGCTGGGTGAGACCACCAAAGATGGAAACTTCACTATATATCCATCTTACGTCGCAAAGTGTTGCGGTGTCTACTATTTCTCGCTGGAAATTAAGAAAAGTCAACATCTTTTTAGAAAGTTCAAACAATGTTTCTTTCATTATGGACAAATTGTGAAAAGGGTTACATTGGTCGTAGGATGAGGCTTATAATGAACATGTAATCTTCTCGTATATGTTTGACTCTCCTTTGAAACTGGCCTATAGTAGGTTGGTTTCTTTTTTTTCTACAAATCGGAAAGAAATCCCTGCTTTAAGCTTGTGTCATTCATGTATATGTACAAGAATGAAATGTAGTACTTGTTTCCTAAACATGACAGACAAGCTTTCTTTTAAAATGGATATACTAATGAGGCAAAGACGTCATGGAAGGAGAATGGAAATGGGACAAAATCACAGGTTTCGTTCTGGACAAAAAGCGCCAAATGATGGTATTTACGTAGAAATTGGTGAAACGGGAAGTATGGTGAAAGACCCGCAAATGGTAAAACTAACTGCTGGTGAAAAGTTTCCAGATAACACAAATCATAACCGCCAGTGGACATATAAAAGAAAACCGTAATAGAAGCCGCAATTATTATTGCGGCTTTTTTTGTTGTTATCCATTTTAATTTCATTTACCGTATATTTTTCAGTCGTATCATGCATGCTCCCTTTTTCTTTTTCCAATAATAAGTTTGAAAATACATAAGCAAAATTATTGTATAAAAAAGTCAGTTGGCGTATAATCAAATCAAAGGTCAAAGAAAGTCAAACATTTGGAGGACTGTAAAGATGGACTTAAATCAAATGACAACAAAAACACAAGAGGCGATTATGAGTGCTCAATCTTTAGCGGTATCTCATCATCATCAAGAAGTAGATACTGTTCATCTCTTGTTTACATTATTAGAAGAGCAAGATGGGTTAGCAGTACGTATTTTTCAAAAAATGAACGTCGATATAGAAGCATTAAAACAAGGCGCCGAAAATTTAATTAAGAAAAAGCCTTCCGTAACAGGAAGCGGTGCAGAAGCAGGTAAATTATATATAACAGGTGCCTTGCAACAATTACTTGTAAGAGCAGGAAAAGAAGCAGAAAAATTGCAAGATGATTACATTTCAGTTGAACATGTATTACTTGCTTTTACTGAAGAAAAAGGCGATATAAACCAATTATTTACAAGATTTCATATTACGAAAGATAACTTATTACAGTCTTTAATGACAGTTCGGGGGAATCAAAGAGTGACTAGTCAAAATCCAGAAGCAACTTATGAAGCGTTAGAAAAATATGGTCGTGATTTAGTGGCGGAAGTAAGAGCGGGGAAAATTGACCCTGTTATCGGCCGCGATAGTGAAATTCGCCGCGTAATCCGCATTCTTTCACGTAAAACGAAAAACAACCCAGTTTTAATTGGTGAACCAGGTGTTGGTAAAACAGCAATTGTTGAGGGGTTAGCACAGCGTATTGTGAAGAAGGATGTACCTGAAGGCTTAAAAGATAGAACAATCTTTGCATTAGATATGAGTGCGCTTGTAGCTGGAGCAAAATTCCGTGGTGAATTTGAAGAGCGTCTGCAAGCTGTATTAAATGAAATTAAAAAGAGTGAAGGACGCATTTTATTATTCATTGATGAACTTCATACAATTGTCGGTGCTGGTAAAACAGAAGGCGCAATGGATGCAGGAAATATGTTAAAACCGATGCTTGCGCGTGGTGAACTACACTGTATCGGGGCGACGACGTTAGATGAATATCGTAAATATATTGAGAAAGATCCAGCACTAGAAAGACGTTTCCAACAAGTATTAGCAGAAGAACCAACTGTTGAAGATACAATTTCCATTTTACGTGGTTTAAAAGAGCGTTTTGAAATTTATCACGGTGTAAATATTCATGACCGCGCGATTGTAGCAGCATCCGTTTTATCAGATCGATATATTTCGGATCGTTTCTTACCGGATAAAGCAATTGATCTTGTTGACGAAGCGTGCGCAACAATTCGTACAGAAATCGATTCTATGCCGACAGAATTAGATGAAGTAACGCGCCGCATTATGCAGCTGGAAATTGAAGAAGCGGCTCTTGGAAAAGAAAAGGACTTTGGTAGCCAAGAACGTCTAAAAACGTTGCAACGTGAATTATCGGATTTAAAAGAAGTTGCAAGTGGTATGAGAGCGAAATGGGAGAAAGAAAAAGAAGATATTCACAAAGTTCGTGACTTACGTGAACATTTAGAGCGTCTGCGCCGTGAATTAGAAGAAGCAGAAGGGAATTACGATCTAAATAAAGCAGCGGAACTTCGCCACGGAAAAATTCCTGCAATTGAAAAAGAGTTAAAAGAAGCAGAAGAAATGGGCGCGCATAATAAACAAGAAAATCGTTTATTACGTGAGGAAGTAAGTGAAGAAGAAATTGCTGATATTGTTTCACGTTGGACTGGTATTCCTGTTGCAAAACTCGTTGAAGGTGAACGCGAGAAATTACTACGTTTAGAGCAAATTTTATCAGAGCGTGTCATCGGACAAGAGGAAGCAGTAAGCTTAGTATCAGACGCAGTTCTTCGTGCACGCGCAGGTATTAAAGACCCGAACCGTCCGATTGGTTCCTTTATCTTCTTAGGACCAACTGGTGTTGGTAAAACAGAACTTGCAAAAACGTTAGCGCAGTCATTATTCGATAGTGAAGAACAAATGATTCGTATTGATATGTCTGAGTATATGGAGAAACACGCTGTGTCACGCTTAATTGGTGCGCCTCCTGGATATGTTGGATATGAAGAGGGCGGTCAATTAACAGAAGCGGTAAGACGTAAACCGTATTCCGTTATTTTATTAGACGAAATCGAAAAAGCACATCCAGAAGTATTCAACATTTTATTACAAATGTTAGATGACGGTCGCATTACAGATTCGCAAGGACGTACAGTAGACTTTAAAAACACGGTTATTATTATGACTTCAAATATTGGATCTGCTCATTTATTAGATGGATTAGGAGAAGATGGCTCCATTAAAGAAGAATCAAGAGAACTTGTAATGGGACAATTAAGAGGTCATTTCCGACCAGAGTTTTTAAACCGTGTCGACGAAATTATTTTATTCAAACCTCTTACAACGAATGAAATTAAAGGCATTGTTGATAAAATTGTAAAAGAATTACAAGGTCGTTTAGCTGACCGTCACATTACAGTAGAATTAACAGACGCAGCGAAAGAGTTTGTTGTCGAAGCTGGCTTCGATCCGATGTACGGAGCCCGTCCATTAAAACGATACGTACAGCGTCAAGTTGAGACGAAATTAGCGAGAGAATTAATTGCAGGTACGATTATTGACAATAGTCATGTAGTGGTTGATGTAGAAAATAACGAGTTAGTTGTTCATGTGAAGTAAAATAAAAAAGAGTTCGGATAAAATCCGGACTCTTTTTTTTAGTGTTGTTCTACTGGCTCGTTTGGAATGGCAGCTGAAATTGCTAGTACTAATACCGCAAGAACAACTGAGAAAATAGACGCTTGGTTAAAATCGTATGTACCGCCAGTCATAGAGCCGATTACGTAGCTCATCATATGTACAAGCAAGAACGACCAAATTAATGCCCAAATGAAACGCATATTTTACACCTCTATTCGTTCAATCTGTCCTTATTGTAACACAATTGAAAAAAGAATATAGAAAAATATTTGTAGATTTTTCAACGCAAATTTGCATTCCGTTCATACATTATAAAAGAGTACTTTTATACGTTTAGAAAATAAGGCGGGGGAAAAATGAGTATTACGGAACGTTTTTTTTACTTAGAAAAAGAACCATGCGTTATTTATTTACCAGAGAAGCCAAATGGATTTTCTGTCATGCTTCTTGGTGATTACAACTACTTTATTGAGAATGGTACAAGTTTATGGACACAGCATGCAGGTAGATCTTATTTTTTACATGGCCTTATTGAGGAAGGCTATACGGTCTTTTCTTCTAATTTATACGGAAGACATTGGGGAAATGACCAATCTGTTCGTCTAGCGAAACGCCTATATGACGTTGTGTTGAGAAAAGAGACATTAAATGCAAAAATGCACATTATGGCAGATGGTATGGGGGCACTTGTTGCGCTTGAAATGATGAACAAATACCCTGAATGTATACGTTCTGTCATTATGTTAAATCCGTGTTTAGATTTACCAGAATATGTGGATTTTGAGAAAGAGCATAAATTTTTTTACAAGAGACTCTTGAAGGAATTAAGTTTGGCGTATGATGCTAAAGAAGAAGAATTAGAAGCGAAAATAAATAAGAAATCATTTACGCTTCTTCCGTCTTGTGTACCTGTTAAAATTTTTGTATCAACACAAGAAAAAAGAGGAAGAAAACAGCTGCTACGTAAATACGAGAAAATGAGGCAATTGAACCAATGCGATACTTCTGTCTTATTCCATCTGCAAGATGTGAAATATAAAATGGTTAGGCAAACGACTGATTTCTTTAAAAAATATGAAGAAGAATTGTGAAGCTCCCATATACATAAATGAGGAGCTATTTGTTTCAAGGGGAAAGGGTTGGTGGTATGGAACGCGTGCTAATTATAGGTGCACTTACGTTTGTAGGTTATCACCTTGTGAATAAAATGATTGCAGAAGAAGTAGAAGTATATGGCCTTGATTTTGATGAATTTGATAGTATGACAAAAATTAATGAAGAGAAGTTATTGTTAATTGGGCGAAATGCGTTATTTACGTATTATTCGATAAGAGATGAAGACGGATGGAGATCCGTAGAGGAAGAGAAATTTGATGCGGTTTACTTTTGTCTGTATGAGCCTAACCAACAAAGGGGCTTTCGAAATGAAAGAGTTATATTACAGTATTTAAAGCGAATTATAAGACTGTGTGAAGAACATAAAGTGAAGTTAAATCTAATTTCTTCTATTGAAGTAGGAAACGCAGATGAGTCTGAAAATAAACGTTTATTTTCGAAAGTGGAAGAAGGATTGAAAAAAGGAGAGGTACAATATAGTGTATTTCGAGTTCCTACATTATATGGTCCATGGCAACCATCTTTTATGATGTATCATCAGCTCATTTTATCAGAACTGGGTGAGAAAGAGTGCCATTATGCGAGTGAGGAAAACGGAAGTGATCTACTGTACGTTGAAGATGTATGTGAATACTTATGGGAAAATGGAATGAACGAGGAGCATCTCGGTATATATAATTTACTTAGTGGCAAAAAATCATTATGGAAAAAAGGTATGAACCTTTTACGCGCAGAGGATAAAGTGAATAAAGAGAATGCGGAAGAAAGAGATGGAGCGGCCGAGGATATTTCAATAAAAAGAAATACTCCGTTAGAATACGGTTTAAATAAACAATTGGCACATATGAAAAAATATAAAGAGTTATACGAAGGATAGCGAGCGTGTTACACTATGTATGTGAAAGTTTTAATGGAGAGGAAGAACATAATATGAATGAGAAAAGCATGCAATTTTTACAAATCGCAATGAAGCACTTACCAGAAGCAAAGGCCATTTTAGATGATAATGGAATTGCGCTTGATATGGAGAAAGCTCAACCAGTATTAGAGTTATTGATGAAAGTTATGAACGAAGCATATGAGCTTGGGAAAGCAGAAAAAGAATAAAAGCATCTTTTTAGATGGAAGAGAGGCCCAAACCGTAAGCAGAAGCGGTTCGGGTCTTTTTATATTTCGAAAGAACAGGGAAAGGTATGTTTCCGTTTCTTTTCATAAACAATAAGGTGAATAATGCGCTAGCTTTATGTTTTAGCTGAAATATATTCTAGACAAAAATACATTTATGTTTTAAAATTAGTACCAAGTCATAATAATTGATATAAAACGGAGGGCTGCGATGTGAACGTGGGCATTTTAGGGATCGGAAGATATGTGCCGGAAAAAGTAGTCACAAATCACGATTTAGAGAAAATAATGGATACATCCGATGAATGGATTCGTACGAGAACAGGTATTGCGGAAAGACGCATTGCCGATGATACAATAGATACTTCATATATGGCCGTAGAGGCTTCTAAAAAAGCACTTGAAGATGCAGGGATTAGCGGAGAGGATATCGATCTTATTTTAGTAGCAACAGTAACGCCAGATCGTGCTTTTCCAGCAGTAGCTTGTGTTATTCAAGAAGCGATTGGCGCAAAACATGCAGCTGCAATGGATTTAAGTGCAGCGTGTGCTGGTTTTATGTACGGAATGATTACAGCGCAGCAATTTATTCAAACGGGAACTTATAAAAATATACTAGTAGTTGGTAGTGATAAACTATCTAAAATCGTAGACTGGAACGATCGAAATACAGCAGTACTATTTGGAGACGGAGCCGGTGCGATCGTAATGGGAGCTGTTTCAGAAGGTAAAGGTGTTCTATCTTTCGAATTAGGAGCGGACGGAAGTGGCGGTAAGCATCTTTATCAAGACGAGTATGTTATGATGAATGGCAGAGAAGTCTTTAAATTTGCCGTTCGTCAACTTGGGGATTCTTGTCTTCGCGTTTTAGATAAAGCTGGTCTTACGAAAGAAGATGTGGATTTCTTAGTACCGCATCAAGCGAACATTCGTATTATGGAATCTGCAAGAGAGAGATTAAATTTACCACAAGAAAAAATGAGTATGACAATTGAGAAGTTCGGTAATACATCAGCTTCTTCCATTCCGATTGCGATGGTAGAGGAATTGCAAAACGGACGTATTCAAGATGGTGATTTAATTATACTTGTTGGTTTTGGCGGCGGATTAACATGGGGAGCAGTCGCTCTTTGTTGGGGTAAATAAGGACTGAGAGAAAAAAAGGAGTGTATTTTGTATGGAAAAAAAGAGGGTCGTAATTACAGGATTAGGAGCTGTTACACCGGTCGGTACAGATGTTGAAACAGCGTGGGAAAACATAAAAAAAGGTGTATCTGGAATCGGACGACTTACAAGAATTGATCCGGAACTATTTCCAGCAAAAGTAGCAGCAGAAATTAACGACTTTGAAGTCGAGAAATATATTGATAAAAAAGAAGCGCGCCGTATGGATCGCTTTACACAATATGCAGTAGCAGCAGCGAAAATGGCAGTTGCAGATGCAAAGCTTGAGATTACAGAAGAAAACGGACCTCGAATTGGTGTATGGATTGGTTCTGGTATTGGTGGTATGGAAACATACGAAGAACAATTTAAAATTTTTACTGAGAAAGGCCCGCGCCGCGTGAGTCCATTCTTCGTACCGATGATGATTCCAGATATGGCAGCAGGCCAAGTATCAATCGCAACAGGAGCAAAAGGAATTAACACTTGTTCTGTAACGGCTTGTGCATCTGGTGCAAACTCAATTGGTGATGCGTTTAAAGCGATTCAGCGCGGTGATGCTGATGCAATGATTACAGGCGGAGCAGAGGCGCCGTTAACAAGTATGGCATTCGCAGGATTTAGCTCAGCGAAAGCATTAACATTCAATGAAGATCCAGCAACAGCTTGCCGTCCATTTGATAAAAACCGTAGCGGTTTCGTAATGGGTGAAGGTTCAGGTATTTTAATTCTTGAAGAATTAGAGCACGCATTAGCTCGTGGTGCTCACATTTATGCGGAAATCGCTGGTTACGGTGCAACTGGTGATGCATTCCATATTACAATGCCGGCTCCTGGCGGTGAAGGCGGCGTGCGCGCAATGCGTCAAGCTTTAGCAGATGCAGGTCTACAGCCAGAAGATATTGATTACATTAATGCGCATGGTACAAGTACGGATGCGAATGAAAAGTATGAAACGATGGCAATTAAAGAAACGTTCGGTGAGCATGCGTATAAAGTAGCGATCAGCTCAACGAAATCAATGACAGGTCACTTATTAGGGGCAGCTGGTGCTGTTGAAGCGATTTTCTCTATTAAATCAATTACAGATGGAGTAATTCCTCCAACAATTAACTATGAGACACCAGATCCAGAATGTGACTTAGATTACGTACCGAATAATGCGAGACATCAAGAAGTAAACGCGGTGTTAAGTAATTCATTAGGATTCGGTGGTCATAACGCAGTATTAGTATTTAAAGCGTATAAATAATAGATGAAATAAGGAGTTTTTTCGTAACATATTGCGAAAAAACTCCTTATTTATTTTTACGTCTTTTTCTTCTTTTGCATATACATAAGAAAAAGGAGGGATAAAGATGGGGATTGTTGAAACTGCTGAGTGGTTACATCTATATTATGGACGGCCAGAAAAGCTATGTGAGAAGTTTACGAAGTATATCCCGCTGCCAAAAGAAAGATTGTATCGCTTTTTAATTTCTAAAGGTATGTATCGCCCCGTTATGCGAGGAGAACAAGAAATTAAAGAGTTAGAGAAAAAGGAAGTTTGGAAAGAGTTACGCGCGGAGTATGAGA
Source organism: Bacillus cereus group sp. BfR-BA-01381 (assembly GCF_022663555.1). Taxonomy (NCBI): domain Bacteria; kingdom Bacillati; phylum Bacillota; class Bacilli; order Caryophanales; family Bacillaceae; genus Bacillus; species Bacillus cereus group sp. BfR-BA-01381. The sequence continues at coordinate 1,512 of NZ_JAKUFR010000080.1, read as the reverse complement.
AGCTGAAAGATTGGCTAAAAGGTCCAGATGTCCCTGTCTTTATTTTATTATCAGATTCCTATAATCGAACGGTACAAGAAGAGTATAACGGCAGAGCTGGATTATCTATGCGTCACGTTATTTTCTTATTTGTATGTGGACGGAATTCGGTGGAAGAATTAAAAGTGTTACTAGCGCATGAATATCATCACATATGCAGGTTACATCAAATTGAGACGAAAGAAACGGAATATACATTACTTGATACGATGATTATGGAAGGTTTGGCTGAGCAAGCGGTAACGGAAAGATATTCAGAAAAAAACAATGCACCGTGGACGACGTATCTTTCAAAAGAAGAGGCTATATATTATTGGAAAAATGTTGTACATGAAAGAATAAGTATAAAGCGAGGAACAAGGGAGCACGACATCTTATTAAATGGATTTCATTCTTATCCAAAGATGCTTGGCTATGCGCTTGGATTTCATATTGTCAAAGATTGTGTAACTTTGGAAGGAGAAGATACACTTTCTTTATTGCCTATAGATGCGAAAGAAATATTGAATAAAGCAAATACATTTCATATATAAAAAAACAGGAGCTCTCTTTCCTGTTTTTTTAGTATTAATAGAAGAAAAAATAATAATTAGAATATATTTCCTTAGGTGGAATAAAGTTAAGAAAAATTGAACATAATGATGGATACAAACAGTAGTGAAGTGAGGGGTAGTGAATGTTATATCTACATGATGTATGGGTAAATTGGTTTGAAGGTGAAGAAAATGGGTATAACGTTTGTCATTTTTACGAATGGCGGAAAGATGATACGATTGAGCTATTAGATCAAGTGCCATTATTAAAAGTAGATGCCACATTATATCATTACATCGAGAACGAATTGTTAGAGCTTCCGCAAAAAATGTTGGAAGACGTACATCATAAGGCTTATATTCGTAAAAATCATGAACGTTTGCAGCAAGAGTATTGCTTTGTAGTTACAGATGGAAAAGGAATTATTGCGATTGACACAATTGGTTACAATGTACCGATTCGAAAAAGTAGACTTATACCGCGCCAAGAGCAGATGGTATATGAGATGGTAGAAAACGTACAAGCAGAAAAGTATGAGTTCCAAGTAGAAGAAATAGAAAAAGAACATCATATTTTATCACCATCACCATTCATTATGAATGGCTTGACTCGTAAAGAAAGACAGCTTAAACAATTATTATTTATGGCATTAGATCAATTACATACAACGAAAAACACAGCAGAAATTCGCTATTGGTTCACAGAGTGGGATCCATCAGCATACGGAATGGTTCAACATATGGAATTTGAAGATATTTGGGCTAAGCTGTATGAGGAAGCGAAAACAGGTTGGTCTGAGAAGCACGAACAATTATGCGAGCGTCTCGTAAAAGGACAACCATTTTTTGAAAAGTTATGGGAAATGGAAAACGAGCAAAAGGTAAATTAAAAAAACCGCCAATCGGCGGTTTTTTTAATTTGGTGTAACTTATCTTTAGC
>NZ_JAKUFR010000079.1:0-22313 GCF_022663555.1 Bacillus cereus group sp. BfR-BA-01381 | reverse complement strand
TTTAAACCCCATTTTCTACTTATTCATTACGTAAGAGAAGGAATGTAACTCTCTTCTATCGAATTTTTATATAACGAAAATGATTAGGTGGTGCTTTACTATGAAATTAGCTGTCATTGGTGGCGGTGATTTACAAGATTCAAATCACTCGCCTATTAATGAGCGACTTATAGAATTAACAAATAAACAGTATCCGAAAGTATTATTCATTCCTACAGCTAGTCATGATGATGAAAGCTATATAAAATTATTTTTAGACACATTCGAAAAACAATTACACTGTGACGTACAAATTTTACGTATTATAGCCGATACACCTTCTAAATATGAAATAGACGAAATGATTCAGTCTGCTGATTTAATTTATCTCGGTGGCGGGAACTATATTCAAATGATTACAGAATGGAAAGAACATAAGCTCGATGAAAAATTACTATTGGCTCTGCAGCAAGGAACGCTCATTGCAGGGTGTAGCGCTGGTGCTATGTGTTGGTTCACATCTAGTATCCGCTCAGATTATGAAGGTTCTGGTTATATAGAGAGTAACGGCTGGGGCATTGTGAACAAAAGGTTTTGTCCACATTATAATCAATTAAATAGAATGAACGCCTTCCATTCCTTTTTACAAAATCATCAAGGTAATATAGAAGGCATTGCACTAGAAGATAATTGCGCCTTATATATTACAGAAGAATCTTTTGAAATTATCGGTGAACCAGAAAAAGCGTGGGAATTTTATATGAGTGATAATAAACTCATTAGACAACATTTTGATATTACTTTAAAAAGCTATTTGTAAATCTGCACTTATAAAAAATGTTCCTAAGTATAATAACTTAGGGACATTTTTAGTGTTTAACTCACTAATCGTGTAATTCGTTTCTTCTGCCATGAAAGCTTATAATATGCATATTGTAGTATTAAGCTAACAATAAATGCTGCTGGGTATCCAATCCATATCCCTTCTATACCAAGACTTGTATGGTAAGAAAGGTAATACGCTACAGGTACTTCAACAAGCCAAATTGATACGACGCCAATAACAGTTGGCCATAATACTGTACCGCTTGCTCGCATTGTCGCACTAATAATTTGCGCATGACCGAAAATTAAATAACTCCATAATGTGATCATAACTAGGCTATGAGCAATTTCAATTGTAGTTTGACTCGTTAAAAATAGTGCTAGAATGTCTCTTGAGAACAAGTAAATGAGTGATATTAGCACACCACCGATGACGTAGTTCATAATAATTCCGGCCTTCACAACTTTCTGCAATCGATCAAATTGATTCGCACCAATTGATTGTGCAGCAAAAATGGAGACTGTAATACCAAGACTAACGGCTGGCATTTGTACATAACTTGCAACTTGGTTCACAACGCCATAAGCTGCTGTTGCATCCGAACCGTAACGATTTACAAACGCGATTACCGCAATTTCTGATAATGAAACTAATATCATATTAATACTTGCTGGAATGCCGAGTTGTAGTAATAACTTTAATAAACCCCAATCCATTCGAAGATATTTCCTTACCGTACTATCTAATTGTAGCGGGTGATTTTTCTTCTTTAAATACACTAACATGACAATAAACGTAATAACTGTAGATATAACAGAAGCATATGCTGCTCCATACACATCTAATTTTGGAGCACCTAACCATCCAAAAATAAGGATTGGTAATAAGATCATATTTAGCGCTGTACTTACAATTAAAAAGTAAAATGGCGTTTTAGAATCTCCTGTACCTCTCATAAACGTTGTGTATGCGAAATATAAAAATAAGATTGGCATCGATATAAATAAAATACGTGCATAATGTACACTTATTTCAATAATATTTTCTGGCGTCCCCATAAGGCGCATAATATCCATTGCAAAAATACTACCTACTATCGCTAACACAACTCCAATAATAAAAGTAAATGTTAGCGTCGTACCAACAATCGCTTTTAAACGATCTTCGTTTTTTGCCCCAAACGCCTGACCAATTAAAATGGAACTCCCTGAACCAATACCAATTACGAATGAAACAAGTAAGAAAAATAATGGGAAGAATGCCGATATGGCCGCTAAATCATTCACTCCAAGCCATCTTCCTACTACTACCATACCGAATAATTGTCCAACTGATTGTAGTACATTACTTAATAGTAACGGTACTAAAAACATGGACATCGATTTCCAAATCGGTTTACTCTCACTTTCTAACTTATGTGACTCCGCACCTTCTTTATTGTTATTTGTAGGTGGTTTCAAATTTCATTTCTCCTTTTATTAAAAATCTGTTTTTCAACTTCCATCTTTTTGTATATTTGTTGTAATGGTGTGCTTCTATTCATATTCTTTTCTATGTTATTATAACTTCACCCAATATTGGCTTCCATCAGTTGTTCTATCTAAAAACCCGTATTCGATTAAATATCTTCTCAAAGTTACAAAATCCGGATATACGCTTTCTATAATAGCATTTACTTCTTTTTCAGTGTACTTTTTATTACTATCAAACTTCGTCACTAAATGACGTAATATAATTAATTTACGCTTTTGCTTTTTTGGAAATTTAGAAAGCGGTCCATCTAATCCCTCTGTAAAATGAGTTTTTAACACTTCATCATTTTCTTCTTCTGTAATATTGTAACGATCATCTACCATCGTTGCTGTTCTATGAATGGGTACAAATTTCGTTTGTACTTTTGATTTTTCTTCTGACAGTTCCATTAACGCTAAAAACACTTTCGCTTGCTTCATTTTCTCTCGAAGTGTAAACCGATGATTACGGATGGTTGAAGTACTTCCCCCATCCATCTCTTTCACAATCTCTTTATCATTCAGCCCCATATGGAAAAACTGAACCATCTTCTTTTGCAAATCAGTTAAACCTGTATACTTCTTATCTAGATTTAATAAATAATCAAACATCGACGTATGTTCGTTTTGCACATGCAATTGTACAAACTTCTCTGCTTCATACAAAACTTGATTATCTTGATAAATAACACCCTTAATAAACGCTTCTCCACACGCTAAACAAATATATTCCTCTGCTTCCGCTTCAAATACATACCCTTTCTTCAACTCCTCAACTGAAGCGTCCCAAAACTTCTCTGAAATATCACTCATACTAAACACTCCTTTAAAATGTTTGTTTTATAATAGACAAATCTTAATAACGTTTATTATTACTTCATCATCTTAACATAACCAAAACAAACTTTTCAATATTTCGTTTACCTATTTTATAAACTTTTATAAAAACGTCTACTAAAAGGTTTTAACCAATGAAAAGCGAATATGTTTATGTAAATTCATTTTATAGGATGTGAAATAGAAGATGAATATTCTACAAGACTCTTGTTTACTATTAAGCAAATCGCTAAAAATACATATGCGATTAGTGAATATGGTCATTTGGAGAAAATACATTCAATTTTAACTACAAAAAAGGTGTTTCCATATAAGAAAACACCTTTTACTTTTTATATATTCTATTTACAGTCTCTACTAAAACCTTACTTACCTCTACAAATATATGTTTTCGATTTCCATCCTCAACAAATTTCTTTGCACAACTACCCATAACCGTCATACAACTAATTATGACTAACGCTATCTTTCTATTTTTGTAAGTCACTTCATGCCACTCCACTATTACAAAACTTCTTTTGAATTTATCCCATCAAGAAATTTTACATGAATAACAAAACGTGCGAATATGCAATTATGCATATTCGCACGTTTTATTACGATGTTATGATTTAATTTAGTTAAAGTACACGTATACCGAGGTGACTAACTTGAAATTTAAAGCGAAAAAAAATCCATTTCACGTCATTTTTATTACATTATTTATCATGATTTTTTTCATTTCGCTATTCTTCCAAAATGAAAATTCTATTTTTTTCACCCTCATGATGCTGCTAAATATCGTGAATCTTTCTTCATTCTATTTCTCTCACTACAACGTAACGGAATCATCTCTTTTCGTAAAACATGGTTTCATACTACGTACTGAAATTCCCTTTGAAGATATTCGCCACATTAAATACTCTGGTAAAAAACTTCATTCAAAGAAATGGACTAGACAGCAATTAGAAATCCATTATAATTTATTCGACTCTGTGACAACTTTCATACCACAAGAAGAAGAAAAATTCATTGCACTTTTAAAAGAAAACTGCCCACATATGAAAATATTGCATATGTCTGCTAACAAATAATATATTTTGGCACTTACAGTAATAAAAAACCAAGATTCTAAACGAAGAATCTTGGCGTTTTTTATTACTCTTTCGGAGCAATCATTTTTTTCGGATCGACAATTTCATCAAATTGTTCTTCTGTTAGTAGTCCAGATTGCAGCGCTGCTTCTTTTAAAGTTAGCCCTTCTTTATGAGCATGCTTCGCAATTTTCGCTGCATTTTCATATCCGATATGCGGGTTTAATGCTGTAACAAGCATTAATGAACGATTCACATTCTCTTTAATGACTTCTTCATCTGCTTCAATACCAACTGCACAATTATCATTAAATGAAACAATTGCATCTGCTAATAAGTGAGCAGATTGTAAGAAGTTATATGCAATAACAGGTTTAAATACATTTAACTCAAAATTGCCTTGGCTCGCTGCAAATCCGATTGTTGCGTCATTTCCCATCACTTGTGCTACAACCATCGTTAACGCTTCACTTTGCGTTGGATTTACTTTACCTGGCATAATAGAGCTTCCAGGCTCATTTGCTGGAATAATAATTTCTCCTAGCCCACTACGTGGACCACTTGCCAGCCAGCGCACATCGTTAGCGATCTTCATTAAATCCGCTGCTAATGCTTTTAATGCCCCATGCGTATATACAACTTCATCATGACTCGTTAATGCATGGAATTTATTTGGTGCAGAAATAAATTGCTTACCTGTAAATTGGCTAATTTCCTCAGATACCATCTCACCAAATTTAGGATGAGCGTTTATACCTGTTCCAACTGCAGTACCACCAATCGCAAGCTCTTTCATATATGTATTGCTCTCTGCAATCATACGCTCTGTTTTTTCAAGCATACGGTGCCATCCACTAATTTCTTGTCCTAATGTTAACGGTGTCGCATCTTGTAAATGTGTACGACCAATTTTTATAATATGTTCAAATGCAGTTACTTTTTCTGCTAACGTTTCTTTTAATTTCGTAATTGCTGGTAACACGTGATTTTCTACTGCGAGTACACATGCTACATGAAGCGCAGTTGGGAAAGTATCATTTGAACTTTGAGACATGTTCACATCATCATTCGGATGAATATGTACGTCAGATCCCTTCTCTTTCAAAATTTGATTCCCTCGGTTTGCAATTACTTCATTCACATTCATGTTTGACTGAGTACCACTACCTGTTTGCCATACGACAAGTGGAAAATGTTCATTCCATTTCCCTGCAATCACTTCGTCAGCTGCTGTCACAATTGCTTCTGCTTTTTCTTCTGATAACTTTCCTAATTTTTTATTAGTAAGTGCTGCACTCTTCTTTAAAATGGCAAATGCTTTTACAATTTCAAGTGGCATTTTCTCTGTGCCAATCGGAAAGTTTTCTTTACTACGTTGTGTTTGTGCTGCCCATAATTTATCAGCTGGAACTTTAATTTCTCCTAATGTGTCTCTTTCAATTCTGTACTCCATTTTTTCATCCCCTTGAAAATAAAATACCTACATCTCTTATAATAACAGACTTTCTCTTAAATGATAAGAATTCTCACTCGTGTGTATAAAAAAATACCTCCTGCCATCGCAGAAGGTATTTTTTTATGATGCTTGCTTTCCTTTTTCAGCATCATCAACATACCAAATAAATTTGCCTGTATATCCGTAAATAACCGCTAAAATTAACGATACGAAGCTTAACCACATAAATGGAACGTATGAGAACGTTGCTACACCTAAAATACCAGCCATAAAAATACCATTATCAGACCATGGAACCATACCTGAAGTTAACGTTCCACCTACTTCTGAGTTACGTGCTAATACACGTCGGTCTATTTTTAATTTATCATAGCTTTCTTCCATAATTTTCGGTGTTAAAATTAATGATACATACATTGCACAACCAAATATATTCGCTAAGAATGCCACGATTAATGTAGACAATGTTACATTACCTGCAGAATTTAATTTCTTCTCAAATTTTGATACGATTACTTTTAAAACACCTAGTTTTTCAAGTAATCCACCAAATCCTAAACCGAAAATAATAACTGCTACTGATCCAAGCATACCGTTAATTCCACCACGGTTTAATAACTTGTCCACAAATTCAACACCAGATTGAATTGAGAATCCGTTATACGCTGTTCCAATCGCCTCTCCAAAGTTCATTCCTTGGAAAAGAGTTGCCCAAATTGCACCAATTAAAGCTCCCATTGCAATTGTTGGCATAGACGGTCTCTTTAGTGCTAATAGAACAATAACAATGACCGCTGGAACAAGCATCCATATTTTAATATCAAATTGCTTTAACAAAGCTTCTTTTAAAAACTCTACTCGATTTAAATCTACGTTATCGCCGCCATACATCCAACCAGCTACAGTAAACATAATACTAGTAATAATGTAAGCCGGAACATCTAATACGAGCATAGCTCGAACGTGAGCAATAACATCTACTTTCGCCATAGAAGCTGCCAGAACTGTACTATCAGAAAGTGGTGATAATTTGTCGCCGAAATAAGCTCCTGAAAGAACTGCACCAGCAACAAGTGGAAGTGGTAATCCAAGCCCTTCACCAATCGCCATCATAGCAATACCTGCTGTTCCAACTGTTCCCCATGATGTTCCTGTTGCGATAGAAGTGATCGAACAAATAATTAATGTTGCTAATAGGAATATGCTAGGGTGAATAAATTCTAACCCATAATAGATTAATGTTGGTACAACGCCACCAGCAATCCATGTTCCAATTAAAGCACCTACTGCAACTAAAATCAGTATTGCTTCTAATCCGTTAGAAATCCCTTTCGTAATTGCATCTTGCAATTCTTGATAACGAAATCCTAATCTTAATCCAAGCGCAATTACTAAAAACCATGAAATAAATAGCGCTAATTGAATTGGGAGATCAAAAATCGTTTGGAAGGAAAAGACAACAGCAAGAAATAGTAATAAAAGAACTATGATTTCTAGCATCGATGGTAATCTTACACTTTTCATTTTTTTCTCTCCTTACAAGTCGATAACATGACATGTGTCGTCTTACATGTATGTAATATACAATTAGCGAAGACAAAACAAAATTTTCATATTATTTCGATTTATTTTTCCAGTATAATATATTGGACACCTTTTCTATTGTAAAAGTAGATGCTACTTTTCGCAATGGAAAATATAAAAAATGTTACATTTTTTATATTTAACAATCAAAGAGTAACTTTTTTAATATTTGCCACCATCAAACTTTTTACTATTATCCTCACCGTTTAAAGGAATATCATTATTCCCCACACAAAAAAGCACGCATCATTCAAATGATGCATGCTCCACTTTTATTTATACATATTTTGTATTTCTTCTTTATTTTTAAGTATTTCCACAAACTTATCGCTACAACCTTTCGGAAATAATACGCCGAGTCCATATGAATGCTGGAACTGAAAATGAGGGTGCTTTGCTGTGACTTCATCCCAAAACTTATACACGCCGAAGTTTCGATCTTTCACCTCAATATCATGAAATAACACAATACCGTTATTCGCAAGTTTCGGTAACCATGTTTTATAATCATGAGAAACTGCTTCATACGTATGATAGCCATCAATATGCAACAAGTTTATCGTTCCATCTTGAAATTGATCAACGGCCTCATCGAAAGTAGAACGAATTAAATTACCTATATTGGGATAACTCGTATTTACGACTTTCTCTACGATTTGATAAACGCCTTCTCCATATGGACCTGTATGCTCATCTCCCGTCCAAGTATCTACAGCAAAACATTTTGTAGCTAATCCCCCATCCTTTACCCCTTGACAAAAACTGAAAAAAGAAGCTCCTAAATGTGTACCTAACTCGACTAATACTTCCGGCTTTTCAAACCTTACTAAATCATATGCAAAGTCTAAATGCCCAATCCACGCCGTATTTGCCCGAATAAAATGGTTATAGTTATCAAATTCAAATGTTGGTTTATGAGTAACCCAGCTCATCGCATATCTCCTTCTACCCATATTTTTAACAAACCAAATTACTCTTATCTTTATTTTTTTGTTACCGCAATTATGAGTCTATTTCATGAAAATATGAAGAATTAGTTCTTTTTCATTGTGGTAAACCATCGTATACATACGGATCTATAGGCGTATTGATTTTCTCTACTTTACTTACTTTTACAAGTGGAAATAGTGCTCCTTTATATGTCGTTTCGTCCAACAAACCTGTTATTTTCACCCATGTTTCCTGTGGGAGCTTTTTTACGTTTTCCCCTGCAACAATCATCCCCCAGACTGATGCATCCGCAATACAACAAGTTATGCCGTATCGCGCCACTACCGCTTTATCACCTGTCACATCCTTATCATTATATATAAACCCTGAGAATGTAATTTCCTTCCCTTTAAACCCTTTTACATCTTGACCAATTATACTCATTGTTTGAACATAATCCTTATCCTCTACTTGTATCTTTCGTTGTCCTAACATACTTTTTGCTAATTGTTCTTCCGCTTGATCAGTCACTTTTAAATTCGAAGTTTCATCTTGTTCTTTCCCATTAGAATTTGCCTGTATTCCCTCTTTTTCGTTCTTTTCCATACTTATCGCCTGTACACTTTGATTCATACCCCTTTTTCCTGCTAAACTTCCATCAATTGTTACACCTCCAAATAAAAAAGCACTAATAATTAGAACAACAAATAAAACATATACAAAATATCTTTTTAACCCTAACTTCAATTCCCTATGATGCACACAACAATTACAATCATCTTGTTCCTCTCTCTCATCTCCCCAAACTTGTAATGAACCAAGAAGTAAAATTACTACAAAAGCTATATACGTAAATTTAATTATTTTTGGAGCGATAAAATTATAAATATTCCCGGTTACAAATAGTTTAAATAAGAGCATTGCTAAACCAATTAAAATAATGCCACGAATATAGCGATGATAGGCCTTCTGTTCCTTTCCCTCCACGTTTCTCATCTCCTATAACGTTGTAATTTGCACGATTGTATACACCGATAAAATAATAATTCCAATCAAAAAGAATACAAATCTCTTTTGAAAATATGCAAACAACATGAACGTATTTTTCATATCGAGCATAGGCCCAAACACAAGAAATGCGAGAAGTGCTTTTACAGAGAAAACATGTCCAAAAGATGCCGCTATAAACGAATCGGCCGCAGAGCAAATGGATAAAACATAACCAAATCCCATCATAATAATTGGGGCAATTACTTCGTTATGTGCTACTGCATCCAGTACATTCCGATCAAAAAATGTTTGAAATACACTTGCTAAAAAAGCACCAATCAGTAAATACTTACCAGTATCAAAAAACTCATCTACAGTGTGATTCATAACATCTTTCCAACTCTTTTTTTTGTTTTTTTGAACTGACACCTCTACGTCTTTTAAAACATTTCTTTCGCGATAGCGATAATACACAATTAAACCTATGAATAGAGCAACAAGAATTGTTACCCCAAAGCGTGCATATACAATGTAATCATTTTTTTGAAACGCATATACAGTAGATCAAAGAACAACTGGATTCATAATAGGTGCACTTAGTAAAATAACAATGCCCACATGAAGTGGTAACCCCTTTTGAATGAGCCTTCTTACAATTGGTATAATGACACATTCACACATTGGAAAAAGAATTCCAACAAATACTGCTGGAACCATTGCAACAATTGGAGATTTCGGCATTACTTTTTGAATCATATCTTCTGTCACAAACACTTGAATGAGAGAAGAAACAATTACCCCTAATAAAATAAATGGTATTGCTTCAAATATAATACTTAAAAACACCGTATTCACATTCAACCATTCTTTTGGCATACTTTTATGCAAATTTGCTAAACTTGTAAAATCTACAAAAAATAATAAAAAGAGAAACATAGCAATAAGAGCTATTCCTATTAATTCTTTTGAAACCCTATTAAAGACCATCCTTCTCGCCTCCATTTTACTTATATGTAAACAAGTGCTTGTCCAAAAGCTTCCTGCTACAGCACAAATTTTATAGTCTATTCCTATTCTTAAATCGTAACCATTATGATTTATTATTGATTTTTTCTTTTCCATCATTTAATATAAAACGTAATCATTACGATTTAAAGGAGAGAGTATTTCATGAAAAAAGTACCTATCACTGTATTGAGTGGTTTTTTAGGAGCTGGAAAAACTACCTTACTACATCATATTTTGACTAATAAGAACAACTTAAAAGTAGCTGTTATCGTTAATGATATGAGCGAAGTAAACATTGATGCATCCCTTATCAAAAAAGGTGGTTTTTCACGTACGGAGGAAAAACTAGTAGAAATTCAAAATGGCTGTATTTGTTGCACACTACGAGAGGATTTAATGATAGAAGTGAATCGTCTTGTGGAAAACGGTGATATTGACTATATAGTTATTGAATCTTCCGGTATAAGTGAGCCGATTCCAGTTGCCCAAACGTTTACGTATACAGACGATGTTCTGAACATTGACTTAACAAAAAATTGTCGCCTCGATACAATGGTTACTGTTGTAGATGCAAATAGATTTTGGGATGATTTTGCAGATGGTGAAAGTTTATTAGACCGTAAGCAGGCAATTGATGAAAACGATACTCGGGAAGTTATTGATTTATTAATAGATCAAATTGAGTTTGCAAATGTAATTCTCCTTAATAAGATAGACCTACTAGAAAAAGAAGATGTGAGAGAGCTCCATCATTTACTTAAGAAATTAAATCCTAGTGCAAAAATTATTGAAACTTCATTTAGCAACGTACCACTGCAAGAAATTTTGAATACAAACTTATTCAATTATGAGGAAGCGAGTCAATCGGCGGGTTGGATACAAGAATTAAATAGTGAACATCATACACCTGAAACTGAAGAATATGGCATCAATTCCTTTGTGTATCGCCGTAAATATCCTTTCCATCCTGAACGCCTTATGAATTGGCTAGAAAAATGGCCTGTGGATGTCGTAAGAGCAAAAGGCTTTTTCTGGCTCGCATCACGTAATAATATGATAGGGCTTCTATCTCAAGCGGGTTCCTCTATTACAATTCAAGGAGCCGGTGAATGGATAGCGGCATTACCTGAAACTGAAAGAAATCAAATTATTACAGAAGAACCCGAAGTATTGAAAAGCTGGAACGAGCGATATGGAGATCGAATAACCGAACTCGTATTTATCGGAATTGATATGAACCGTTCTTTAATTGAACAATCATTAGATGATTGTCTATTAACAGAAAAAGAAATGGCACAAAACTGGGATACATTCATTGATCCTATTCCAGCTTTTACTTACACTTCATAATTTAAAATAGAAAGGCTTCCGTAAACGAAAGCCTTTTTATTTTATCGTTCTCTTATTTAACAAACTTCTTTAATCTGAATAACAGCTTTACACCAAGCGAGAATTTTCAGTTTATTTTTTATTCATTTCGTGATATATTGCATATTGTATACGATATATTTTTTGAAAGGAGGAATCAATACATGATGAATCCAAATCGTTTAAAAGGAATCATTATGGTTGTAATTGGTGCTTGTTTATGGGGATTATCTGGAACAGCTGCACAACAACTTTTTCAATATGAACATGTTTCTACTGAATGGTTAGTTACAATTCGATTGCTTATATCGGGCGTTATCTTGCTCATTATTTCATCATTCGGAACGAGAAAAAAAGAAATATTCAGCATATGGAAACAAAGATCTGATGCTACTAAAATGATATTGTTTGGCCTATTCGGTATGCTTGCTGTACAATACACGTACTTCGCTTCTATTAAAGAAGGAAATGCTGCCGTTGCAACATTATTGCAATATTTAGCTCCTATATTTATTACTGTATACTTACTTTTCAAATGGAACGTTCGTCCATCAAAAATTGATTTTATTTCAATTGTCCTTTCATTAGTAGGCACTTTCCTCTTACTAACAAACGGGTCTGTTCATAACTTAGCTGTTTCTACACCAGCTATCGTTTGGGGTATTTTATCTGGATTATCTCTTGCTTTTTATAGTTTATATTCAAAAGAATTACTAGATAGATGGTCTTCCTCAGTTATCGTTGGATGGGGCATGATTATTGGGGGTATTGGTGTAACGATTGTACACTTTATTACTACGAAAGAATTCATTTTATTGTCAACGATGAAATATGTAAAACTAAATACCTTACCGCTCATCACATTTGTCATCATTTTCGGGACACTCATCGCATTTTATTTATACTTAGACAGCATACGATACTTAACCCCGAAAGAAACGACATTATTCGGTTGTACAGAACCACTCGCAGCTATTATTTCTTCTGTACTTATATTACATGTACCATTTCAATCTTTTCAGTTATTAGGGGCCCTTTGTGTCATTGTAATGGTGCTTATCTTAAGCCAAAAACCGGATGAAGGGAAACCCGAATTAAAGCTTGTTCATGAGAAAAAGGAAAATATACAATGAAAGGATTGAATTCACTATGCCTATCCCTCAAAATAATAAAAAGCTAGGAAGAGTTTCAGCAAAATCACTCGTTTTAAATCAACTACAAGATTGGATTATTGAAGGTGTACTGAAGCCCAATGAAAAAATTAATGATGGGGAACTGGCTGAAGCACTAGGAGTAAGCAGAACACCTGTAAGAGAAGCGCTTCAAATATTAGAGCTTTCTGGATTAGTGGAAATGGTACCTGGACAAAAAACAAAAATTGCTCCTATTCAGTTAGACGACATTCCGATCATTTATGAGACGATGGCTGGTCTTCACTCTATTATAGGAAAACAAGCACTTCAAAATATTACAGACGCTGATTTGAAACTACTTTCTGAAATAAATGATGATTTTCAGTGCTCTATAGAGAAACAAAACACAAAACAAGCTTTACAACTAGATATACAATTTCACAATACCATTTCTTCTATTGCTAAAAATCAATATATTGAACCCTTTCTAGAAAATATGCAACTTCACGTCTTACGCCTTGAATATTTGTTTTTCCAAAACTTTATTCCAGCAAGTCAATCTATTGAAGAACATCACTCTATCATTCAAGCATTACAGAAGCAGGATGAAAAACAAATGGAACAAATGATGACTCAAAACTGGCTCCGTCCAATGAAAGAAATACAAAAAATAATTTCTACGAAATAAAGTGAAACTTTAATCAGTGGGGGTTTTGTTGATCCCTCACCTAACTTCTTTCCTTCCGCTGAATTTTGAGGTGGGGGGTCTTACTGCCCGGCAAATAGCGGGATAAAAAGAGAGCTGGCTACACAAAATCGTAACCAGCTCTCTTTTTACTAATATATATAGCTATGCCTGAATATCTGCATAATCTTCCATATCTTCGTACTCTTTTTCCAATTCCTCTAAAGACAGCTCGTATAATTGTCGGTCACGAATTTTAAACACACCTGCTCCAATTAACTCATCAATTAAATGCCTCTTACGATTTTCAACAGCAAAACGGAGTTGACTACTCATCTTTTAAAAAACTCCTTTCTACGATCATTGAAAATGATAATCTTTATCAATTACCACTTTTGATTATAAAAGATGACTCTTTATAAGTAAAGTAATTTAATGAAATATTTACCTTACAAAGTATTTGTGGCCACATTATATATATGTATGCCGCGCGAAAAATGTTATGACACTTTTTCTTATCCTTTTTCTTTCATACTTTGCAAGTTGTCTCACTATGATTAAATTCACCATCTATTTCTACTTGAATGGTGACATGTTCTACATGAAACTTCTCTTTTAATACATCCGTAGCCTCTTTTAATACACTTTGTGTTTCATTTCCTTTAATAATCAAGTGGCAAGTTAATATTTGAAAATCCGATGTGACAGACCATATGTGCAAATCATGAACTTCTTTTACAACCGGAATATTTAATAATGTACTTTTTACCTCTTCCACATTTATGTGTTGTGGTGCACCTTCCATTAATATATGGACCGTATCACGTGTTACACGCCATCCACTAATAATGACTAAAATAGACACAAGAATACTAGCAATCGCATCTGCAGCAGTCCATCCAAAAAACTTAATAAGTAACGCAGCAATTATCGCTCCGACTGACCCTAATAGATCTCCTAATACGTGTAAGAAAGCACTTCTTAAATTTAAATTGCCCTTCACATCTCCGCCTCTCATTAATATCCAAGCTGATAAAATATTAATAAGCAGACCAAGTACAGCAATGATGAGCATCCCATTACTAGCAATCTCAACTGGTTCTGTAAAACGGCGAATTGCTTCAATAAAAATGTATATTGAAATGACAATAAGAACGACACCGTTACATAATGCCGCTAACATTTCGACTCGCTTATATCCATATGTTTTCGCAGTTGTTGCTGTTTTTTCTCCAAGCTTAAACGCAAGTAAACTTAAAGCTAAAGATACCGCATCACTTAGCATATGCCCCGCGTCAGATAGTAGTGCTAAACTATTTGTTACAAATCCCCCAATAACTTCAGCAATCATAAAACTTGTCGTTAGTAAAAATGCAAGTAATAACGCTTTTTTATTATTAGAATTACCATGATTATGTGAATGTCCCATACTAAGGCTCCTTTAAGGATAATATCTGTACATTAGTATGAAACAAACTCCCCATCTTTATCCCGCTTCCTCTGTATACACACTTCGCTACATTTCAAACAAGTCCTTTTTCTCAACAAAAAATAAGACTACTTCTTTTTCAGCTTCATATTGTTTACTAATGAAAGAATTTTTAAGGAGGTTACGAAAATGAAACGTTTATTTCTCTGTATGGAACGTGAACTTGTTGTAGTGAAAGAACGATATGGTAACTATGAAGCAGCGTATCACTTACAAAATATGCAACCTACCTGTATCGCTGTTGATCCATTTCAAAAGAATCGTGTATATTGCGGCACTTTTGGACGAGGTCTCTGGTTAAGTGACGATAGCGGAGATTCATGGAGACCAATTGGAGATTCTTATCGTTACTTTGATTTCCCAAAAGAAGATGGTATTTTACATTCTTCGATCACTTCCATTACGATAAGCCCGAATGAACAAGTTAACGGCTATGGCGTCGTTTATGTCGGCACAGAACCGAGCGCTTTATTCCGTTCAGAAAATGGTGGTGAAACGTGGACGGAACTGAAAAATATGAAATCATTATTATCTTCTTATACGTGGGCTTTCCCGCCCAGACCTTTTACCCATCATGTCCGCTGGATTACAGTTGACCCAAATAATCCAAATACAATCCATGTTTCAATTGAAGCTGGTGCTGTTATTCAAAGTAACGATAAAGGACATACATGGATTGATAAAAAATTCGGTGCTCCCATCGATGCTCATCAATTACTTATGCACCCTGAAGCTCCAAATCGCCTTTATGCATCATGTGGTGACGGGTTTATGGGCGGACCTGATCGCGCATATCTTGAAAGTTATAACAGTGGAAACAGTTGGATTTCATGCAGTGAAGGGCTTGAACATCATTATTTATATAGCATGGCTATCGATCCAGCTGATTGCAATACAATTCTCGTTTCTGCCGCACCGAGTGCTGATCTCGCTCATCACCGTGTACCTTATGAATCTTATATTTATCGTAAAACGAAAGATACTCCGTTCGAGCAAGTACAGCAAGGACTACCATCTGCAATTGGTACAGTCATTTCGATGTTTGCGACAAATCCAGCAGAACCACACACGTTTTACACTTTAAATAACAACGGTGTGTTTCAATCTACTGATAGCGGCGAATCGTGGGAACAACTAAACATTCCGTGGAAAGATGAGTATAAAGCGCAGCATCCGCATGCATTACTTGTAGCTAGTTCTTAACTAAAAAAAGACTGCCTAACGGTTTTAGGCAGTCTCTCTTCTATTTCTTTAAATCAATGACAATATCATCTAAAACAATATCTTTACTCTTCGCTTCTTTTTTCGGTACTTCTATTTTCTTCTCTTTCCCATTCACATACTCCACTCCACCATGATTTTCAGGTGTATGAACTCGCAAGTGTACGCGAGGTGTAACGATAAGTTTTGTTGCATTTTCGTTTAATTTTTTGAATGTAGCACTCCAACTACTTTTATGTGGCTCCGCTACTGTACTACTTCCGCCATTTCCTTCACCAGCATAATGATTTCCTAAATCATCTTTTATTTCTAACTCAACATCCGCACTATCCCATATACTTCTTAATGCCTTAGATTCTTCCTGATTGAAAAAAACGATATATGACATCGGGGTTACTTCCATTTTGTCTATATTTACTTTTATTAATTCATTTTCAGAAACCTTATTAACTTTTAATTCCTTACTATCCATTGCTTTTAAACTAAGCGCGAAATTCCAGTTCCCCTTTATTGCATTACCTTTATAATCCAACTCAATTGCCTCTATATCCCACCAAACATTTGCAACATCTAACCTTTCCCTACCATGACCACTCATCGTAGTCATACCTACATATTGTCCCTCTCCAACTTTTGTAATGTTCGAACTACCTCCTCCGCCATTAAAGCCCCTAACTTGCGGACTTCCAAATGGGAACGGCTTCTCTCCTAAATCTTTTTCGCTTTCAATAGAATATGTGATTGTAATTGTTCTACCATCAAACACAGCATCATTAATGGTAACCTTAACCCCATTACTCTCCCTCGTCATATTCAATTCAGTCGAAAACTCTTTATAATTTTCATATAACCCTGTTCTACCATTATCTAAAAATCGGAATATATCACCTACAATTGGCAATCCCCCAGCATATGTAGGAAACCCGATACCAAGCGTTGCAACTGATAATCCTACTAAAATAGATGCAGCAGCGACACCTTTTTTCCAACTTTTTATCTTTTTCTTCGTACGAATAGATTGTTTTAAGTTGCGCTTCACTTTTTCTTTTTCAATTTCAGAAGCCTCAATTTCCTCAAATTCTTTTTCATCTATATCAATATCATTTAATAGTTCATAAATGTCTTTCATATTGCACTACCTCCAAAACTAATATTCGTAGCATTTTGTTGTAGTTTCTTTTTCCCCCGGTACACTCGATTATCGATCGCTGCCCGGGTTAACCCTAACTTGTCACCTATTTCCTCTGTCTTCATACCGAGTAAATATTTCATAATGAACACTTTTTGATCTAACGGTTCTAATTGATTAATAAGCATCAATAATTCTTCTCTATCTTCCATAACAATTAATTCATCTTCCGCTGACTTTTCCGTACTAATATGAAACTCATCCGAAATAATTTCTACTTTTTTAGTTGCCTTCCGGTAATAATCAATTGCTTTAAACTTCGCAATCGCTGCAATCCATTTTTTAAAATCACTCGGCTCTCCATGAAACTTATTTGCGTTATTCCAAATGGATAGGAAAATATCATTTACACATTCCTCTATGAGTCCATCATTTTGAACTGGAAAAAGAACTTTATGCGTGATTCCCTTGATGAGTGGTAAATATGTATCGACAACAAATTCTAGCGCATCTTCTTTTTGTCGCTGTAATCTTTTTATATAATTTTTCTCATTTGATTTCATGTAGCGATTCCCCTTATTTTTTTGCAAAAGCTTTTACACCCTATATAACGTCTAAAAAAATATTTTCTCTCATCTTTTTATTATCTTTTGTATGTAATGGAATACTTTCCCTTAGCCATTGTCTCACATAACTATACATTCAAAGAAAATTTTCTCAAGTCTGCAATTTGATTCATGTAGTACACTATTTATATAGTCATTCTTTAACTTAGTGTACATTTTATTTCGTTAATCTACTTTTAAAAATTAGGAGATGAGATGTGTATGTGCGGAATTACAGGTTGGGTAAATTGGAATAAGGACCTTTCCAATGAACATGTTATTTTAGAAAAGATGGCACATAGTATTCAGCATCGTGGTCCTGATGCTGAAGGATTTTGGTTTTCACCTCGTGCGGCCTTTGCACACCGGCGTTTAATTGTAATTGATCCAGAAGGCGGAGCACAGCCGAAGACATTTCGTGCTGGTGATTATACGTATGCTCTTACTTATAATGGAGAAATTTATAATTTCCGTGAGCTTAGAGAGCAACTTCAAAAATGCGGTCATGCATTTGAAACGCATTCAGATACAGAAGTGTTACTACATGCTTATTTAGAATGGAAAGAAGACTGCGTACAACATTTAAATGGAATTTTCGCTTTCGCCTTATGGGATGATCAGAAGCAACAATTATTTTTAGCACGTGATCATTTAGGCGTAAAGCCACTCTTTTACACAGAAAGAAATGACAGCATTATTTTCGGATCTGAAATTAAAGCATTATTAGCGCATCCATCTGTTCCTACTGAAATTGATGCGGATGGCATAAATGAAATATTTGGATTAGGCTTATTTCGAACTCCAGGATGTGGCGTCTTTAAACATATTGAAGAAGTGCGTGCTGGACATTCTATAACATTTACACGTGATAAAAAAGTAGTTACGAAGTATTGGAATTTAGAAAGTAAAGCTCATACAGACTCTACTGAAGATACAGCATCACATATTTTATCTATTTTACAAGATACAGTAAAAAGACAATTAATTGCCGATGTTCCTCTCGTCTGTATGTTATCAGGAGGATTAGATTCTAGCGGGATTACTGCACTAGCCGGGAAAGAATTTGCTGCTGAAAATAAAACACTTCATACGTATTCCATTGACTTTGTAAATAGCGCAAAAGATTTCGAACTGACATTTGCTCGCACTGGTTTAGACGCTCCTTGGGTAAAACGCGTTTCTGAACATGTAGGGACATCTCATCATGATATTATTGTGAATGCTGAAGAATTAGCAAATCACTTATTCGTTCCCCTCCATGCAAAAGATTTACCGAGTGCTGGTGAAATGGAAACTTCACTATATTTACTATTTTGCGAAATGAAAAAAGATGCGACCGTAGCTTTATCTGGCGAATCTGCTGATGAAGTATTCGGTGGATACCCTTGGTTTCATCAAGAAGAATTACTATATGTAGATAAGTTTCCTTGGCTAACAAATTGGAAAAATACATCTCCTCTTCTACTACATGAAGTAAGTAACCAATGTAATCTAGAAGAATATATTGATACACGATTCCAAGAAGCGATACTTGAAGTACCTACTCTTGAAGGCGAAAGTAAAAAATCTGCGAAACAACGTCAAATGTTTTATTTATTTTTAACGAGATTTCTTCCGTTCTTACTTGACCGTAAAGACCGTATGAGTATGGCCGTAGGATTTGAAGTTCGTGTACCGTTTTGTGATTATAGATTAGTTGAATATTTATGGAACGTTCCTTTCAACATAAAAAGCATTGATAATATTGAAAAAGGCATTTTACGTAGAGCATTAAAGCCTGCTTTACCTGATGATGTACGGAATAGAAGAAAAAGTGCGTATCCAACTTCACAAGACCCACATTATTTACAAACAATCCGTCATTTATCACTCGACATGTGTAGTAATAAAAACAATCCTATTTTCTCTCTTATTAATCATTCCACATTACTTGCTATTGCCGATCAGAGTAATAAAGAAATTAACAATTTCGAAGCAAGAAGTGCTATGGAATATATGTTACAAGTTAACGAATGGTTAAAAACGTATCACATCCATATTGCTTAACAAAAAGGAGTTCAAGGATAAAAACCTTGAACTCCTTTTATATTAATTAGCACATCGTTTATTTTCAGTGTCAATGGACCATCCAATAATTGTGGCACAATCTCTACCTTTCCACTGCAGTACATTTGTTAATACTGGCTCAATCTGTAAGCAACTTCCGTCGTGTAATATTTCTATTAAAGATTGGTCATCATCAAACCTTCGTTTATCACACTCTAAAATACCGTCCGTTGCCATTACGATGTGATTCATTCCTTTTTCTAATCCTCTTACACCTGACGTAAAACAAGGTGTATTTGCTGCAAAAATATTTTTCCTACCAATATATTCGTAATTCTTCCGTTTATTTAATCGCCCTTTACCATTTTTCGTTTTCTCAGAATGGAATAAATATGCGAAACAATCACCGACTGATAACCAATATAAAAATTCACCTTTTCGCAAACAAATTAAGCATGCAAGTTCCTCATCATCTTGATCACATTTTTCAATAAACAACTCATCTGTAAACAACGCTAATAAGTACATATGTGTATGATGAAAAGCTAAATGTATCGGGTAGGAAAATAACTCCTTTAGTTTCTCTTTTCTTTCTGAAATGGCTTCTATTATATAATCAATATTTTTTGTTTTGTGGTGTGTATCAAAAATCATAACAAATTCAAATTGTAATTCAGGATCCCACCAAGCAAGTACCGCATCTCCTCGTTCATATGCATCACTCTCTTGATTTCCTCCATATACGCCGACTGAAAGAGGACCACATTTTTCAACATGTATTTCATCTACATACATCTGTTCATGACTCATCCATTTGAATGTATTCACAGTTTTCATCCTCTCTCTTGCTGAATGTATACCTTTACACATAGATTACCTTATATTTCAATAAAAATAAACTTTTTCAACATTTTTTATCCAAATAAAAGGATTTTACTTCTTTAATAACGAATATATCTTATTATACGATATAAAAACAGGAGGATTTATTATGAAAGACATCAATCAGCATTGGGAGAGCATTTATTATCACTTACGATATGAATATGAAGACAACCTTTCTCACCAAGCCATTCGTATTTTACAAATCATTTCTCGTGAGAAAGATATAACAATTGGAAAAGTCGCTACCGAGCTTACTCTCTCTCATAACACCGCTTCTGAACACGTAAAGCGCCTTATTCAAAAAGGGTATATCATGAAAGAAAGAAACAAACAAGATGAAAGAGTTGTGAACCTTACTTTAACGAAAGAAGGCATTGAAGTATTAGAAAAGCATACTTTACTAGATAAAGAAAAGATAAAAATATTAGAATCGCAGTTATCGAAAGAAGAACAACAAGTAATCGAAAGAGCTTTTTCGTTATTAGCGAAGGAGGCAAATTATGCATTTCCTCGTTAAAGTAATCGTTTCGGCACTTATTATCGGTTTTATTACTGAAGTAGCTAAACATTATAGTACGATTGGCGGGTTTATCGCTGCCCTTCCTCTCGTAAGTTTACTGAGCCTATTTTGGATTTCTTTCGAAGGCGGGAACAAACAAGAATTAAGTCAATTTGCTATAGGCGTATTATATGGGTTTCCTGCATCTGCACTACTATTATTTATCGTCTATATCGGCCTAAAAAACTCATTTTCACTTAGCACATCTGTCCTGTTCGGTATAGGTGTCTGGTGCATCGTTTTCGCTTGTCAAAAATTATTTCAAGCTTAGTTAGGAGGGGTTACTATTTATAAATTTGTAGAGGTATTGGGGCAAACTATAGAAGTATATATGAAAGGAAGTAGTGAACAAACTGTAGTCATTCAAACCGGAATGACTTGCTCATTTTATGATTGGTTTCCTATTATAGAAAAGCTTTCACAGCACTTTACAGTCGTTTCCTACCACCGCCCAGGTTACGGAAAAAGTGAACTAAGGAATCATTCACGTACTACATTACAAGCGACAAAAGAACTTCATATGTTACTACAAAAACTAGATATTCACGAACCAATCATTCTAATCGGTCATTCCTATGGAGGTTTATGTGCACAACATTTTGCCATGTTATATGAAGATAAGTTGCAAGCACTTATTTTAGTTGATTCTACATCCATGAACTTACACCGATTAGATGAACTTCATTTACCAATTTCTGATCAGACTGATTCGGATGATATGTGGCTTCAAAAATATAATACATACTCCAAAATGGATGTAGACATGCTTTCTAATGAACTAAAGCCAATACTCGCTAACCAATCAAGACAGTACATTGAATTTTCTACCTCTCCTACATTATATAAAGCGACAGCTTCTGAACTATCTAGGTGGAAAAATTGTGCTTGCTCAATAAAAGAACTCTATAAAACATTAGAAGTACCTTTAATCGTTATCGGTAGAGACCCTCAATATTCTATTACTCAGTTGACTGAGGGCGGCATGCAAAAAGAGGAAGC
>NZ_JAKUFR010000078.1:0-22719 GCF_022663555.1 Bacillus cereus group sp. BfR-BA-01381 | reverse complement strand
GATGTTGGTGAAGATACAATTGCATACTCTGATACATCTGATTATGCAGCGAACATCGAAATGGCTCCTGTTGTAGCTACGTATACGAAGAGTGACGAAGCAGAAAAAACGCTTGAAAAAGTAGCAACACCAGACCAAAAAGCAATTGAAGAAGTATCCGCCTTCTTAAACATCGAAGCTGAAAAGTGCATTAAGTCTATGGTATTTAAAGTAGATGAGAAATTAGTAGTTGTACTTGTTCGTGGTGATCATGAAGTAAACGATGTAAAAGTGAAAAATGTATACGGTGCTTCAGTTGTTGAGCTTGCTTCTCATGAAGAAGTAAAAGAATTATTAAATTGTGAAGTTGGTTCATTAGGTCCGATTGGTGTAACAGGTGATATTGAAATTATCGCTGATCACGCTGTAGCATCGATTGTCAACGGATGTTCAGGAGCGAACGAAGAAGGGTTCCATTATGTAAATGTAAATCCAGAACGTGACTTTAAAGTAAGTCAATATACGGATTTACGATTTATTCAAGAAGGAGATCAATCTCCAGACGGAAACGGAACAATTCTTTTCGCACGCGGAATTGAAGTTGGTCATGTATTCAAATTAGGAACTCGTTATAGTGAAGCAATGAACGCAACATTCCTAGATGAAAACGGAAAAACACAACCACTTATTATGGGTTGTTACGGCATTGGTGTGTCTCGTACAGTGGCAGCAATTGCAGAGCAGTTTAATGATGAGAACGGTTTAGTTTGGCCAAAAGCTGTTGCACCGTTCCATGTGCATGTAATTCCAGTAAATATGAAATCTGATGCACAACGTGAAATGGGTGAAAACATCTATAACTCATTACAAGAGCAAGGATATGAAGTATTACTAGATGATCGTGCAGAACGTGCAGGCGTTAAATTTGCTGATGCTGATTTATTCGGCCTTCCAGTTCGCGTGACAGTTGGTAAAAAAGCAGACGAAGGTATTGTAGAAGTGAAAGTACGTGCTACAGGTGAGTCTGAAGAAGTGAAAGTAGAAGAGCTTCAAACATATATTGCTAATATTTTAAAATAAGAAGAGGTACCTCATAACGAGGTACCTTCTCTTTCTTTGTAAACGTATTTTGTAAAAGACGAAGGGAGAAATCTTTCTTTGTAGTACGTTTCAATTTATAATAGCAAATGGAAGGAGAGTGCTTATGTCTTTAACAAATGAACAACAAGAGCGATTTCAAATTTTGCTCCAGCAGTTGCAAATACCAGAAGACCTTATAAATCAATATTTACAAGGCGGTGGCATTGAAAAGCTAGTTATTGATAAAGCGAATAAAAGTTGGCATTTTGACTTACAAGTGCCGCGTATTTTGCCTACAGAATTATATGAATTGCTAGAAACAAAGCTTAAGCAATCATTTTCTCATATTGCAAGAACAACATTTGCATTAGAAACAGAGAACAAACAATTTACTGAAGAAGAAGTGAGGGCGTATTGGCCACTTTGTACGGAACGAATTACATTTTCACCTATGTTTGCTTATTTAAAGAAGCAGCTTCCGCAGGTTAATGGAGTGAAGTTACTTATAAATGTGAATAATGAGCTGGAATCTACTGCTTTAAAGAAAAACGTTGCGAAACCAGTAGGGGATCAATACGAGGCTTTTGGATTCCCGCGTTTCCAGTTAGACACACATATACAGCAAAATACAGAAGAAATGCAAAAGTTTCGTGAGCAAACGCAGCAAGAGGACCGCGAGCGTGTTATACAAGCTATGGAAGAAATGGCGAAGAAGCAAGCTGAAGAAAGCAGCGTTGTGCATGAAGGGCCGATCACACTCGGGTATCTTATTAAGCCAGATGAAGAGATTACACCGATGCGAGAAATTCAAGATGAAGAAAGAAGAAAAACAGTTCAAGGATATGTCTTCCATGTGGAAACGAAAGAGCTTCGTAGTGGACGTACGTTATTAACTTTAAAAATAACGGATTATACAGATTCGATTATGATCAAAATGTTCTCACGTGATAAAGAAGATATTCCAATGTTACAATCCTTGAAAAAAGGAATGTGGGTGAAGGCTCGTGGTTCTGTTCAAAATGATACATTTGTTCGAGATTTAGTAATGATTGCAAATGATATTAATGAAATAACAGGACCGTCTCGTAAAGATAAAGCCCCAGAAGGCGAAAAACGTGTAGAGCTGCATCTTCACACGCCAATGAGTCAAATGGATGCTGTTACTCCTGTTTCTAGACTTGTTGCCCAAGCAGGTAAATGGGGACATGAGGCTATTGCGATTACAGACCATGCTGTGGCTCAGTCGTTCCCGGAAGCATATTCTGCAGGGAAAAAGGCTGGAGTTAAAGTTATATACGGTGTAGAAGCGAATTTAGTTAATGACGGTGTACCAATAGCGTATAACGAAGCGCATCGTTTACTTGCAGAGGAAACGTATGTTGTTTTTGACGTTGAGACGACAGGTTTATCAGCTGTATACGATACAGTTATTGAGTTGGCTGCTGTAAAAGTAAAAGGTGGCGAAATAATTGACCGCTTTGAATCTTTTGCAAATCCGCATCAACCATTATCGGCAACGATCATTGAATTAACAGGTATTACAGATGATATGTTAACCGACGCACCAGAAGTAGACGAAGTGTTTAAAAAGTTTGAAGAATGGATGGGCGACCATACACTTGTTGCTCATAACGCAAGTTTCGATATGGGCTTCATTAACGTAGGTTTTAAAAAGGCGGGGTTAGAAAAAACGAATAACCCAGTAATTGATACGTTAGAACTTGCACGATTCCTATTCCCGGAAATGAAAAATCATCGATTAAATACGTTGTGTAAAAAGATGGACATTGAATTAACTCAGCATCACCGTGCGATTTATGATACAGAAGCAACGGGATATTTACTAGTAAAAATGTTAAAAGATGTGATTGAAAAAGGGTTTGAATATCATGACCAATTAAATGATAGCATGGGACAAGGAGATGCGTATAAGCGCGGGCGTCCAAGTCATATGACATTACTTGCTACATCAGATGTCGGATTGAAAAATTTATATAAACTTGTTTCATATTCTCACCTGAATTATTTTTACCGTGTACCACGTGTACCGAGATCACTATTAAAAAAATATCGTGAAGGAATTTTAGTAGGAACGGCTTGTGATAAAGGTGAAGTATTTGAGGCGATGATGCAAAAAGCTCCTGAAGAGGTAGAAGAAATTGCACAGTTCTATGATTACATTGAAGTAATGCCACCAGAAGTGCTACGTCATTTAGTAGAGCGTGAACTCGTTCGAGATGAGGGGCAATTAAAAACAATTATTTCGAACTTAGTAAAACTAGGTGAGACGTTAGATAAACCAGTTGTTGCTACCGGAAACGTACATTATTTAGATCCAGAAGATGCAATGTATCGTAAAATTTTAGTTAGTTCACAGGGTGGAGCAAATCCGTTAAACCGACATTCATTACCACCTGTACATTTCCGTACAACAGATGAAATGTTAGAGTGTTTCTCATTCTTAGGTGAAGACGTAGCGAAAGAAATTGTCGTAACGAATACACAAAAGATTGCATCATTAATTGGCGATGTTCATCCAGTAAAAGATGATCTATATACACCGAAAATTGAAGGTGCAGATGATGAAACGCGTGATATGAGTTATAAAATGGCGCGTAGCATTTATGGTGAAGAGTTACCTGAAATTGTAGAAGCACGTTTAGAAAAAGAATTAAAAAGTATTATTGGACATGGATTCGCCGTAATTTATTTAATTTCACATAAGCTGGTGAAAAAATCGTTAGTAGACGGATATCTAGTAGGGTCGCGTGGGTCGGTAGGTTCATCATTCGTTGCAACGATGATGGAAATTACAGAAGTAAACCCATTACCACCACACTATGTATGTCCGAAGTGTAAGCAATCAGAATTCTTTAATGATGGTTCTGTAGGGTCTGGTTTCGACTTACCGGATAAAGAATGTCCAACTTGTAATATTCCATATGTAAAAGATGGACATGACATTCCGTTCGAAACGTTCCTTGGATTTAAAGGAGATAAGGTACCCGATATCGATTTGAACTTCTCTGGAGAATACCAACCACGTGCCCATAACTATACGAAAGTACTGTTCGGCGAAGATTATGTATATCGTGCGGGAACGATTGGTACAGTTGCGGAAAAAACTGCTTATGGATATGTAAAAGGTTATGCAAATGATCATAACTTAACGATTCGAAATGCAGAAATTGACCGTTTAGTAGCAGGATGTACCGGTGTAAAACGTACAACAGGACAGCATCCAGGTGGTATTATCGTTGTGCCAGATTACATGGACATTTTTGATTTCTCACCAATACAGTATCCAGCAGATTCAATAGGGGCTGAATGGAGAACGACACACTTTGACTTCCATTCTATTCATGATAATTTATTGAAACTGGATATACTAGGACACGATGATCCGACAGTTATTCGTATGTTACAAGATTTAAGTGGTATTGATCCGAAAACAATCCCAACGGACGATCCAGAAGTAATGAAAATTTTCTCAGGGCCAGAATCGTTAGGCGTAACGGAAGAACAAATTAACTGTAAAACAGGTACACTTGGTATACCAGAGTTTGGTACGAAATTCGTAAGACAGATGTTAGAAGAGACGAAACCTACGACATTCTCAGAGTTAGTCCAAATTTCTGGATTATCACATGGTACGGACGTATGGCTAGGTAATGCAAACGAGTTAATTTATAACGGTACATGTACGCTGAGTGAAGTTATCGGTTGTCGTGATGACATCATGGTATATTTAATCTATCAAGGTTTAGACCCATCATTAGCCTTCAAAATCATGGAGTCAGTACGTAAAGGTAAAGGTGTACCAGAAGAATGGGAAGAGGACATGAAAAGTAATAATGTACCAGGTTGGTATATTGATTCATGTAAGAAGATTAAGTACATGTTCCCTAAAGCACATGCGGCTGCATACGTACTTATGGCTGTGCGTATTGCGTACTTTAAAGTACATTTCGCGCTTCTATTCTATGCGGCATACTTTACGGTTCGTGCAGATGACTTTGACGTAGAAGCGATGGCGAAAGGTTCAGCATCTATACGTGCAAGAATTGATGAAATTGCGCAAAAAGGTTTAGATGCAGCGCCGAAAGAGAAGAGTTTATTAACAGTATTAGAAATGACACTTGAAATGTGTGAACGTGGATACTCATTCCAAAAGGTTGATTTGTATCGTTCGCATGCAACAGACTTTATTATTGATGGAGACTCATTAATTCCTCCATTTAATGCGGTACCTGGTCTTGGTACGAACGCAGCTTTAAGTATTGTGGAAGCTCGCAAGAATGGAGACTTCTTATCAAAAGAAGACTTGCAGCAGCGTAGTAAGGTTTCGAAAACAATTATTGAGTACTTAGATAGTCAAGGTTGTTTAGGTGATTTGCCGGATCAAAACCAGTTATCACTGTTCTAATAGGTAGGAAAAGTCTTTGCAAATCAACATTTGCTATGGTATACTATTAACCGAGATAACCATGTCATGTATATTGTGTGAAAAAAAGAGTGGGGAAACCCACTCTTTCGTGTTACTATCTACATTTTATTGATGTGGAGAGGTAAGAAATTTCTGTCGTATATACATATTTTGTTACAAGTTTTACTTCTTAAATTTGGTAATACTAAGACAGATATTCCCTGCTTAACGGCAGGGGCTTTTGTTAGCTAACGAGAAAGAATAAGATAGACCGTTCTATGGGCGGGGTCTTTTCTTGTAAATGGTACATGGCGGCAGGAAGGAGGCTGTTTATGGATAAGAAAGTCACAGAAGTTGTAGAAGCATTTGCGCAGCCAATCGTTGAAGAGTTAAATCTTGAACTTGTAGATGTAGAGTATGTGAAAGAAGGACAAGACTGGTTCTTACGCGTATTCATCGATTCTGAAAAGGGAGTCGACATTGAAGAATGCGGTGCGGTGAGTGAACGTTTAAGCGAAGCTTTAGATAAAGAGGATCCAATTCCTCATCTTTACTTTTTGGATGTGTCATCTCCTGGAGCAGAACGCCCATTAAAGAAAGAGAAAGACTTCCAGCAAGCGGTAGGAAAACAAGTGGCAATTAAAACATATGAGCCGATTGATGGTGAAAAGATGTTTGAAGGAAAAATGCTTTCCTACGATGGTACTACAATTACACTATTATTAACAATTAAAACACGTAAAAAAGAAATCCAAATTCCAATGGACAAAGTTGCAAATGCGCGACTTGCTGTTACGTTTTAGTTAGAAGGGGGATCTTCATGAGCACTGAGTTGTTAGATGCCTTGCTCGTATTAGAGTCAGAAAAAGGAATTAGCAAAGATATTATTATTGATGCGATTGAAGCAGCGTTAATCTCTGCTTATAAACGCAATTTTAACCAAGCACAAAACGTTCGTGTGAGCTTTAACCCACAAGTGGGAACAATCCAAGTTTTAGCACGTAAAGACGTTGTTGATAATGTGTTTGATCCACGTCTTGAAATTTCTGTTGAAGAAGCAAGACAAATTAATCCAAACTATCAAGATGGTGACGTACTAGAAATTGAAGTAACACCAAAAGATTTCGGTCGTATTGCAGCACAAACTGCAAAACAAGTTGTAACACAACGAGTGCGTGAAGCAGAGCGTGGTGTTATTTACTCTGAGTTTAGTGATCGTGAAGAAGATATCATGGTTGGTATCGTACAACGTCAAGATGCTCGTTTCATCTATGTAAGCTTAGGGAAAGTAGAAGCTTTATTACCTGTAAGTGAGCAAATGCCGAACGAACAGTACAAACCACATGATCGTATTCGCGTATTCATTACGAAAGTGGAAAAAACAACAAAAGGACCACAAATTTACGTATCACGTACACATCCTGGTCTTTTAAAACGTTTATTCGAAATGGAAGTTCCTGAAATTTATGATGGAACGGTTGAAATTCGTTCTGTAGCACGTGAAGCAGGAGATCGTTCTAAAATCTCTGTACATGCAGAGAACATCGATGTTGATCCAGTAGGTTCTTGTGTAGGACCGAAAGGACAACGTGTACAACGCATTGTAGACGAACTAAAAGGTGAAAAGATTGACATCGTTCGCTGGTCAAATGATCCAGTAGAATATGTTGCCAATGCTTTAAGCCCATCACAAGTTGTTAAAGTGCTTGTAGATGAAGAAGAAAAAGCAACAACTGTTGTTGTTCCAGACCACCAACTGTCATTAGCTATCGGTAAACGTGGACAAAATGCACGTCTTGCAGCTAAATTAACAGGCTGGAAAATTGATATTAAGAGTGAGTCTGATGCGAAACAACTTGGAATTGTAACAGAAGAAGATAGCGTAGTCGCATTCGGATTCGATTCAGTTGAAGACGAAATCGAGTAGAGGTGATGAGTATGAGCAATCGAAAAGTTCCGTTACGAAAATGTGTTGCAACGCAAGAGATGAAATCAAAACGAGAGCTCGTTCGCATTGTTCGTTCCAAAGAGGGAGAAGTGTCTATTGATTTAACTGGAAAGAAATCAGGACGAGGTGCTTATTTATCAAAAGATAAAGAAAGCATTCTTCAAGCTCAAAAGAAAAATGTTTTGGAACATCATCTAAAAGCGAAAATCGACAGTTCTCTTTATGAAGAGCTTCTTGAGCTTGTTGAGAAGGAGTCGAAATAAGTGTCCGATTGGAAATCGTTTTTAGGACTAGCAAACCGGGCTCGAAAAATTATTTCGGGTGAAGAACTCGTTTTAAAGGAAGTACGAAGTGGCAAAGCAAAACTTGTATTGCTATCTGAGGATGCATCAGTAAATACTACAAAGCGCATTACAGATAAAACGACGTACTACAACGTACCAATGAGAAAGGTCGAAAATCGACAACAATTAGGGCATGCGATTGGGAGAGATGAGCGAGTCGTTGTAGCTGTGTTAGATGAAGGCTTTGCGAAAAAGCTGCGTAGCATGCTCGATACAAATTACCGGGGGTGAAGGTATGAGTAAAATTCGAGTGCATGAATATGCGAAAAAACATAATATCTCAAGTAAAGATCTTATGACAAAACTAAAAGAAATGAATATCGAGGTTTCGAATCATATGACAATGTTAGACGATGAAGTAGTAAACAAATTAGATAATGAGTATCAAACTGAAAAACCTTCTGTTGCAGATGAGTTTGAAGTAGAAGAAAAAGTTGTTCGTAGTAAAAAGAACAGCAATAAGAAAAAGAAAAAAGGCAAAGGAAACGAAGACAAGCGTCAAGAGAACTTTGCTGGCAGACAACAAACACAAACTGTAGAAACACCAGATAAAATTACTTTCTCTGGAAGTCTTACAGTAGGTGATCTTGCTAAGAAATTAAGCAAAGAGCCATCTGAAATTATTAAAAAGCTCTTCATGCTTGGAATTATGGCAACAATTAACCAAGACTTAGATAAAGATACAATTGAGTTAATTGCTAACGACTACGGTATTGAAGTAGAAGAAGAAGTAATTGTAAGCGAAACTGAGTTTGAAACATTCATCGATGAGCAAGATGATGAAGAGAACTTAAAAGAGCGTCCAGCTGTAGTTACAATCATGGGACACGTTGACCATGGTAAAACAACATTGCTTGACTCTATCCGTAACTCTAAAGTAACTGCTGGTGAAGCAGGTGGAATTACTCAGCATATTGGTGCATACCAAGTTGAAGTAAATGACAAGAAGATTACATTTTTAGATACACCTGGTCACGCGGCGTTTACAACGATGCGTGCTCGTGGTGCACAAGTAACGGATATTACAATCCTTGTTGTTGCAGCTGATGACGGTGTTATGCCACAAACAGTTGAAGCAATTAACCATGCGAAAGCAGCAGGAGTACCAATTATTGTAGCTGTGAATAAAATGGATAAACCAGCTGCGAATCCTGATCGCGTAATGCAAGAACTAACAGAATATGAATTAGTTCCAGAAGCATGGGGTGGAGATACAATCTTCGTACCAATCTCAGCGATTCAAGGCGAAGGAATTGACAACTTACTAGAAATGATTCTTCTTGTAAGTGAAGTAGAAGAATATAAAGCAAATCCAAACCGCTATGCAACTGGTACTGTAATTGAAGCACAGCTTGATAAAGGTAAAGGAACTATCGCGACATTACTTGTTCAAAACGGTACGCTTCGAGTTGGAGATCCAATCGTTGTTGGTACTTCATTCGGACGTGTTCGTGCAATGGTAAGTGATATTGGTCGTCGTGTAAAAGTTGCTGGTCCATCAACTCCTGTTGAAATTACAGGTTTAAATGAAGTACCACAAGCGGGAGATCGTTTCATGGCATTCGCTGATGAGAAGAAAGCTCGTCAAATCGGTGAATCACGTGCACAAGAAGCGTTACTTGCTCAACGTGGTGAAAAATCTAAATTAAGCCTTGAAGATTTATTCCAACAAATCCAAGAGGGCGATGTAAAAGAAATTAACTTAATTGTGAAAGCAGACGTACAAGGTTCTGTAGAAGCAATGGCAGCATCACTTCGTAAAATTGATGTTGAAGGTGTCAAAGTTAAAATTATCCATACAGGCGTAGGTGCGATTACAGAATCTGATATCATTTTAGCTTCTGCATCTAATGCAATTGTAATTGGATTTAACGTACGCCCAGATGTGAATGCGAAGCGTACAGCTGAATTAGAGAACGTTGATATTCGTTTACACCGCATTATTTATAAAGTAATCGAAGAGATCGAAGCAGCGATGCAAGGTATGTTAGATCCAGAATTCGAAGAAAAAGTAATCGGTCAAGCAGAAGTACGTCAAACGTTTAAAGTAACAAAAGTTGGAACAATCGCAGGTTGTTACGTAACAGACGGTAAAATTACACGTGATAGTGGCGTGCGTATTATCCGTGATGGCGTAGTAATTTTCGAAGGACAACTTGATACGTTAAAACGTTTCAAAGACGACGTAAAAGAAGTTGCACAAAACTATGAGTGTGGTATTACAATTGAGCGATATAATGATCTTAAAGAAGGGGACATTATTGAAGCATACATTATGGAAGAAGTGAAGCGATGATAATCGCTTCACTCTCATTCGAGTGTATGATTTACGATGTGCATTCTTTAAAAGAGAAACGAGCAATTTTGCAACGGGTGCTAACTCGAGTGAAGCAGCGTTATAACGTAGCTGTTTCAGAAGTAGGGCATCAAGATGTATGGCAACGTACGGAAATTGCAATTGTTTCTGTATCCTCTAATCGTGTTATTTGTGAAAAAGAAATGAATCGTGTACTTGAGTACATCGATTCATTTCCTGAAATTGAACGTACGATAACACAATTGGAATGGTATTGAATGAGGTGAAGAGTTATGAAATTACGTGCAAACCGTGTAGGCGAGCAAATGAAAAAAGAATTAGGCGACATCATCAGTCGTAAAATTAAAGATCCACGTGTCGGATTTGTTACTGTAACAGATGTACAAGTGAGTGGAGATTTACAAATTGCTACAGTGTATATTTCTGTTTTAGGTGATGAAGAACAGAAAGAAAGTACACTAAAAGGTTTAGCGAAGGCAAAAGGCTTCATTCGTTCAGAAATTGGCCAACGTATTCGTCTTCGTAAAACGCCTGAAATTTCCTTTGAATTTGATGAGTCTATCGGATATGGTCATCGAATTGATACACTTTTACATCAAATTAATAAAGACGGTAAACGTGAAGAATAATGGATAGACATTTGTCTATCCATTTTTTCAATGTAAAATAAGTTTTAGGTAATGATCATGAAAGAATTACGATGAGGTGAACATATATGGAAGGTGTAGTATTATTACATAAGCCAAAAGGCATGACATCACACGATTGTGTATTTAAATTAAGAAAGATATTGCGTGAAAAACGAATTGGTCATACAGGAACATTAGATCCAGATGTAACAGGAGTATTGCCTATTTGTGTTGGGAGAGCAACAAAGATTGCACAATTTTTAACAAGTGAAACGAAAACATATGAAGGTGAAGTGACATTAGGATTTTCAACAACAACTGAAGATGCTTCTGGTGAAGTTGTGGAAACGAAACATGTAGATCGTGTTATTACTCGTAAAGAAGTGGAAGAGGTTCTTGCGGCATTAACAGGTACGATTGAGCAAATGCCTCCGATGTTTTCGGCTGTAAAAGTTAACGGAAAAAAATTATATGAATATGCAAGAGCAGGACAAGAGGTTGAACGTCCAGTTCGTACAATTACAATTCATGAATTTGTATTATTAGATGACCGTGAAGTGTTTGAAGGAGAAAATATTTCATTCCGTTTCCGTGTAACGTGTAGTAAAGGAACATATGTAAGGACATTAGCGGTAATGATTGGTGAAAAACTTGGTTTTCCATCACATATGTCTCACCTTGTAAGAACGGCTTCTGGTGAATTTTTATTAGAAGATTGCATATCATTTGAAGAAATTGAAGAAAACGTGCAAAATGAAACAGTAGAGTCTATCTTCATTTCAATTGATGAAGCATTAAGTAAGTTCCCGAAAATGGTTGTAGATGAAAAGCAAGCAGAAAAAATTAAGAATGGTATGTTCTTAAAAAATGAATCGCAAATAACGGCACCATTTATAACAGTGTTTGATAAAAACGATCGCTGCCTTGCAATTTATGAGCACCATCCAAAACATCCTGGTATGCTAAAGCCGATGAAAGTACTTGTGAATAATCAAGAACTAAAGCTATAATGAATTATTGGAAGGATTATTACAGAAAAAGGTGAATTCAAGCGTGAAACTTATTCATTTAACTCATCCACATGAACAAAATAAATTAGAATTACCACCTACTGTAATGGCATTAGGGTTTTTTGATGGCATTCATTTAGGACATCAATGTGTGATTCGAACTGCGAAACAAATAGCGGATGAACGAGGATATAAAAGTGCAGTGATGACATTTTATCCGCATCCATCTGTTGTTTTAGGTAAAAAAGAAGCGCATGCCGAGTATATTACACCAATGTGTGATAAAGAAAAAATAGTCGAGAGTTTAGGTATCGATATATTATATGTTGTTAAATTTGATGAATCATTTGCAGGCTTATTGCCACAACAATTTGTAGATGATTATATTATTGGTTTAAATGTAAAGCATGTAGTAGCAGGATTTGATTATTCATATGGACGTTTAGGAAAAGGAAAGATGGAGACTTTACCATTTCATGCAAGAGGGGAGTTTACACAGACTGTGATTGAAAAAGTTGAATTTCAAGAAGAGAAAGTAAGTTCTACTGCATTACGAAAGTTAATTCGAAATGGCGAAATGGAGCAAATTCCATCTATTTTAGGTAGAGCATATACAGTAGCGGGAACGGTTGTACACGGTGATAAACGTGGACGTCAAATTGGTTTCCCAACAGCTAATGTAGGTTTAAGTGATGAGTATCTATTACCACCTGTAGGTGTTTATGCAGTGAGATTACAAGTTCACGATGAATGGTACGATGGTGTATGTAATATTGGATATAAACCAACCTTTAAAGAAGATGAGCGCCAACTATCCATTGAAGTGCACTTATTTGAATTTAACAAAGACATATATGATCAAAATGTTACAGTAGAGTGGCATATGCGTATAAGAGAAGAGAAGAAATTCAATGGCATCGATGAGTTAGTTGAACAAATCGCAAAAGATAAGAAAACAGCACAAGAATATTTTGCGAACGAAAAGAATATACTTGCTTTTTCAAATGAAAAGTAGTATTCTATGTTATGTACTTTATGACAACCATTGCTTGGCATTGCGACTCACCGACGCTTGCTAGGTAATCGGGGGTTTAATTAATAGGAGGTGAAATAGGATGGCTTTAACACAAGAGCGTAAAAATGAAATCATTGCACAATTTAGAACTCATGAGACTGATACTGGTTCTCCAGAGGTTCAAATTGCTGTCCTAACGGAGCAAATTAACACTCTAAACGAGCACTTACGTACTCACAAGAAAGATCATCATTCACGTCGTGGTCTATTAAAGATGGTTGGTAAACGTCGTAACTTACTAACTTACCTTCGTAATAGCGATATCACACGTTACCGTGAATTAATCACAAAGCTTGGCTTACGTCGATAGTCAAAGAAGCGGGAATATTCCCGCTTTTTTGTTAGGTAAAAATATATCTTCTACTCTTTATAGCTTACTTCATTTTCGGTAATACTAGAGGTAGAATATTGTGATATACTATCCATTTACATAGAAGAATTGAATACTTTAAATTGAGAGGGGTACTTAAATGAGTCAAGAAAAGCAAGTCTTCTCGATAGATTTAGCTGGTCGCCAGCTAACAGTTGAAACAGGTCAGCTTGCAAAGCAAGCGAACGGAGCAGTATTAGTAAGATATGGCGATACAGCGGTTCTATCTACAGCAACTGCATCAAAAGAAGCAAAAAATGTAGATTTCTTCCCACTTACAGTAAACTATGAAGAGCGTTTATATGCAGTCGGAAAAATTCCTGGCGGTTTCATTAAACGTGAAGGTCGTCCAAGTGAAAAAGCAATTTTGGCAAGTCGTTTAATCGACCGTCCAATTCGTCCACTTTTCGCAGATGGTTTCCGTAACGAAGTACAAGTTGTCAGCATTGTAATGAGTGTTGATCAAGATTGTTCTTCTGAAATGGCAGCTATGCTTGGTTCTTCATTAGCGTTATCGATTTCAGACATTCCATTTGAAGGTCCGATCGCGGGTGCAACAGTTGGCCGTATTAACGGCGAATTCGTTATTAACCCAACAGTAGAACAGCAAGAACAAAGTGATATTCACCTTGTTGTAGCTGGTACGAAAGATGCAATTAACATGGTTGAAGCAGGAGCAGATCAAGTGCCTGAAGAAACAATGTTAGAAGCAATTATGTTTGGACATGACGAAATTAAACGTCTAATTGCATTCCAAGAAGAGATTGTACAAGCTGTAGGTAAAGAGAAATCAGAAGTGAAACTTTATGAAGTTGACGCTGATCTTAACCAAGCTGTACGTGAAATGGCTGAAAAGGATATGCATTCTGCAATTCAAGTACATGAGAAACATGCACGTGAAGATGCAATTAACGAAGTGAAAAAGCGTGTAATTGAGCATTACGAAGCGCAGGAAGTTGACGCTGATACATTAGGACAAGTAAATGAGATTTTATATAAAATTGTAAAAGAAGAAGTACGTCGTCTTATTACAGTTGAGAAAATCCGCCCAGATGGCCGTAAAGGTGACGAAATCCGTCCATTAGCATCAGAGGTTGGCATTTTATCTCGTACACACGGTTCTGGTTTATTCACACGTGGACAAACACAAGCATTAAGTATTTGTACATTAGGTGCATTAGGCGATGTGCAAATTTTAGATGGTCTTGGTGTAGAAGAATCAAAACGCTTTATGCACCATTACAATTTCCCATCGTTTAGTGTTGGTGAAACAAGACCGATGCGTGGACCAGGTCGTCGTGAAATCGGTCACGGTGCACTAGGAGAACGTGCTCTTGAGCCTGTAATTCCGTCTGAAAAAGATTTCCCATACACAGTACGTCTTGTATCTGAAGTATTAGAATCAAATGGTTCTACTTCACAAGCAAGTATTTGTGGTAGTACTTTAGCAATGATGGATGCTGGTGTTCCACTTAAAGCTCCAGTTGCAGGTATTGCAATGGGACTAGTTAAAACTGGTGAGCATTACACAATTTTATCTGATATTCAAGGTATGGAAGATCATTTAGGTGATATGGACTTTAAAGTAGCAGGTACAGCACATGGTGTAACTGCATTACAAATGGACATTAAAATCGATGGTCTATCTCGTGAAATTTTAGAAGAGGCATTACAACAGGCAAAAGTTGGTCGTGTGCACATTCTAAATCATATGTTATCTGTTATTGCAGAGCCACGCACTGAATTATCAGCGTACGCTCCAAAGATTATTACAATGACAATTAACCCAGATAAAATCCGTGACGTTATCGGACCAAGCGGTAAACAAATCAATAAAATTATTGAAGAAACTGGCGTTAAAATTGACATCGAACAAGATGGTACAGTATTCATTTCTTCAATAAATCAAGAAATGAACGACAAAGCTAAGAAAATTATCGAGGATATCGTTCGCGAAGTACAAGTAGGTGAAATCTACGAAGGAAAAGTGAAACGTGTTGAGAAATTCGGTGCTTTCGTTGAATTATTCAGCGGTAAAGATGGATTAGTTCACATTTCTGAACTTGCACTTGAGCGTGTAGGTAAAGTAGAAGACGTTGTGAAAATCGGTGATGTAATTACAGTTAAAGTTATCGAGATTGATAAGCAAGGTCGCGTGAATTTATCTAGAAAAGTATTGCTAAAAGAAGAGCAAGAAAAAGAAGCTGCTAAAGAAGAAAACAAACAAGAGCAGCAATAAGTAAAAGCCAGTTTAACTGGCTTTTTTTGTTATGTAAAAATATGATTTACACATATTTTTATGTCAGTATAGGTATAGTTTTCATTATAACGCTCAAATTAACAAAGATAAGAAGAAAATGGTTTTTATATAGTTAATGGGAGGGTTTATATGAAAGCTCGTATATTAGCATACATATGTATATTCTGTTTATATGTCAGTGTAGGCTCTTATTCCGTTTTTGCACAGGATAACTTATATGAAGAAATTCAAAAGCATGCAAAACAATATGAGATTGCACCGCAAAATGCGATGATTGATAAGATATGGAAAGCAACACCAGGATATAATGGAAGACAAGTTGATATGGAAGCATCCTATAACAATATGAAGAAGTTAAAGAAATTTGATCAAAAACATCTTGAATTCAAGGAAGTATCGCCGAGTGTCCACTTAGAAGATTTATCACCAGCGCCAATTTATAGAGGGCATCCGAATAAAAAGATGGTGGGATTAACAATAAATGTGGCATGGGGAAATGAGTATTTGCCTCGTATATTGGAAATATTGAAAAAACATGATGTGAAGGCGACGTTCTTTCTAGAAGGTCGTTGGGTGAAAGAAAATTTACGATTTGCAAAAATGATTGTCGATGCAAAGCAAGAAGTCGGAAATCATTCTTACACACATCCTAATATGAAAACATTATCGTCTGATGAAATAAGAGATCAGTTACAAAAAACAAATCGAATGATCGAAGCAGCTACGAATCAAAAGGTAAGATGGTTTGCACCGCCGAGTGGAAGTTTTCGGGATGAAGTCGTGAAAATTGCAGATGATTTTCAAATGGGAACGATTATGTGGACTGTCGATACAATTGATTGGAAGCGACCTGAGCCAGATGTACTATTGCAGAGAGTAATGAGAAAAATACATCCAGGTGCTATCGTATTAATGCATCCTACTTCGTCCACAACAGAAGCATTAGATACAATGATTACAAAATTGAAGGAACAAGGATATAAAGTAGGGAATATAACAGAATTACTGGATGAAAAACGTGTAGATTAAATACATTTGCATGACATTCATCCTTAAACTTGTTATCATTAAATAATAGCACTTATTTAGAGAAACTGGCAGTAGGAGGAAAGTTTTTGATTAAAAAATATACTTGTAAAAATGGTGTAAGAATAGTTATGGAGAATATACCAACTGTAAGATCGGTTGCGATTGGTATTTGGATCCATGCAGGATCAAGAAATGAAAATGAAAAAAATAACGGGATTTCTCACTTTTTAGAGCATATGTTCTTTAAAGGGACAGAAACACGTAGTGCACGCGAAATTGCAGAATCATTTGATAGCATTGGTGGGCAAGTGAATGCTTTTACTTCAAAAGAATACACTTGTTACTATGCAAAAGTGCTAGATGAGCATGCTAAATATGCTTTAGATGTATTAGCAGATATGTTCTTTAATTCAACATTTGATGAAGAAGAACTGAAAAAAGAGAAGAATGTCGTATGTGAAGAAATTAAAATGTACGAAGATGCTCCAGATGATATTGTGCATGATATGTTAACGAAAGCAACATATGAAACGCATCCGCTTGGATATCCTATTTTAGGAACAGAAGAAACGCTTAATACGTTTACAGGTGATACGCTACGTCAATATATTAAGGATCATTACACACCTGAAAATGTAGTTGTATCAATTGCAGGAAATATTGATGAAGCCTTTTTACAAACAGTAGAGCAATATTTCGGTAGTTATGAAGGAACGACAAACCGTGAACAAGTACATAGCCCAATTTTCCATTTTAATAAGGTAGCACGTAAAAAGGAAACAGAACAAGCTCATTTATGTTTAGGATATAAAGGCTTACAAATGGGACACGAAGATATTTATAACTTAATTGTATTAAATAACGTTTTAGGCGGTAGTATGAGTAGCCGTTTATTCCAAGAAGTACGTGAGCAACGCGGGTTAGCTTACTCAGTATTTTCTTACCATTCTTCTTATGAAGATACAGGTATGTTAACGCTGTATGGTGGAACAGGTAGCCAACAATTAGATACACTGTATGAAACAATGCAAGAAACATTAGAAACATTGAAAAATACAGGTATTACAGAAAAAGAGCTTATGAATAGTAAAGAGCAATTAAAAGGAAACTTAATGTTAAGTTTAGAAAGTACGAATAGTCGTATGAGCCGTAATGGTAAAAATGAATTGCTACTTCGTAAGCACCGTTCACTTGATGAGATTATTGAAA
The DNA here is from genome assembly GCF_022663555.1 of Bacillus cereus group sp. BfR-BA-01381. Classification (NCBI taxonomy): domain Bacteria; kingdom Bacillati; phylum Bacillota; class Bacilli; order Caryophanales; family Bacillaceae; genus Bacillus; species Bacillus cereus group sp. BfR-BA-01381. The sequence continues at coordinate 5,043 of NZ_JAKUFR010000078.1, read as the reverse complement.
GTGTAAACACTGTAACAAAAGAAAATGTAGATGAGTTAATTCGTAACATGTTTACAGATGAATTTTCTGCAGCATTAATTAGTCCAGATGGAAAACTTCCAAAAGGAATAAAACTGTAATTACTATATATGATTTAAAAATAACCGTATCTCATTTAAATGAGATACGGTTATTTTTTGTGGGTATATAGAATAGGTACTAATTATGGATAACTTAAATGAATAATTTGGGTAGGGGGAGAGAGTATGCGATTAAGTGAACTAAGTGGGAAAGAAATTGTTAATTTAGAAAGAGCAGAAAAAATGGGGGTTTTAGGTTATGTGGATTTAGAGATTGATGAGAAGGATGGAAAAATACAGGCTCTTATTATACCTGCTGGGAAATGGGGAGGTTTTAAAAAGGAACCACAAGAAATAAGAGTAGCATGGAGTCAAATAAAAAAAGTGGGTCATGATATGGTTCTTTGCGATATTACAGATTGTTCAAATTCGAAGTGAAAGATGGCCATTTTGGTCATCTTTTTTTGTTCATTTTACTCAGAGCAAAATCCAACATAATGTCTTTTCCTATGCCGAATTTTGAGGTGGGGCCTTCCTACATACAAATAGCGGGATACATGATAGGCGCTTTTTGTTTTTCAATCACCTAAAACTCGTACATTACATATGATGTGGAGGAAAAAGAAAAAGTAGGCACTTTTCTTATAAATGACAGAAAAAGAAGGTGAATTAGGGAATGTTGACTGAGATGCATATTGCTGTCATAGGAGGAGATGCAAGACAGCTAGAAGTAATTCGCAAGCTCGTTGAATTGGATGCGAAACTTTCATTGATAGGGTTTGATCAGTTAGACCATGGCTTCACAGGGGCAGCAAAAGAAAGTATACAAAATTTAGATTTCACTTCTGTAGATGCAATTATTTTGCCAGTTGCAGGTACAAATGCCAAGGGAGAAGTAGATACTATTTTTTCAAACGAAAAAGTTTCTATAACGAAAGAACAAATTGAAAATACACCAGAACATTTTACTATATATTCAGGTATTGGTACGCCTTACTTGGAAAATCTCGTATCTACTACAAACCGTAAACTAATTAAATTATTTGATCGTGATGATGTGGCAATCTACAATTCTATACCAACTGTAGAAGGTACATTAATGATGGTAATTCAACATACCGACTATACAATTCATGGTTCTAATGTAATGGTTTTAGGATTTGGTAGGACAGGGATGAGCGTTGCCAGAGCATTTCAATCATTAGGAGCCCATGTCAAAGTTGGAGCAAGACGATCGGAACATATTGCACGTATTACAGAAATGATGTTTTCTCCTTTTCATATGCAGAACATTGAGAAAGAAGTAGGGGATATGGATATTGTCATTAATACAATACCGCATCTCGTTGTGACAGCAAATGTCATTTCAAAAATGCCGGCCCATACGTTAGTAATTGATTTAGCTTCTAAACCAGGCGGTACCGACTTTAGGTATGCGGAAAAAAGAGGAGTCAAAGCGCTGTTAGCACCTGGATTACCAGGTATTGTTGCTCCAAAAACAGCAGGACAAATTTTAGCGAACGTTCTTTCTCAGTTATTAGCAGAAGATGTAATCGCAAGAAAGGAGAATGGGGAATGAATTTAAAAGGGAAAAGAATAGGGTTTGGTTTTACTGGCTCACATTGTACGTACGAAGAAGTAATGCCTCATTTAGAAAAGTTAATTGCTGAGGGAGCTGAAGTGCGTCCAGTTGTTTCTTACACTGTTCAATCAACAAATACGAGATTTGGAGAAGGGGCAGAGTGGATTAAAAAGATTGAAGAAGTAACAGGTTTTAAAGCGATTAATTCAATCGTTGGCGCAGAACCGCTAGGACCTAAAATTCCACTAGATTGTATGGTAATTGCACCACTAACAGGAAATTCTATGAGTAAATTTGCTAATGCAATGACAGACTCTCCGGTATTAATGGCAGCGAAAGCGACGCTAAGAAATGGTAAGCCCGTCGTATTGGCTGTTTCGACGAATGATGCGTTGGGGCTTAATGGGGTAAACCTAATTACACCAACAAGGTGACGACAAAGCATAAACGCTTATATGTCGCCATCTTGAGGGAGCTTAGGGTAAAGCACAAGTTCGAAATCATCGAGCCTTTGCCACTTTTCCTTTTTATAAACAGCTTTTTCTAAAACCGACTTTAGGAGGCTGTTTTTCTTTTTAGGATCATCTGTTTTAAAGTACAGATCAAGAACATGCTCTACTTGAGGTATTGTATCTTTCTTCACTTTTTCTTTCTTAATTTCGGTTTTAATTTCTTTCTTTAAGTTTTCCATCGTGGAAGTAATTTCAGTTATACGGTCAGAAACAACATTCGAGCGTTCTAAAAACATATCGACTGTGTAAACGCCACGTTCTAATAAATCATGTAAATTACTTTTTTGTTTTTGGACATCCACTAATTCTTTTTCAAGCTTGCGTAATGCAGCTTCATTCATTTGAATGACTTGCGTTTCTTTTAATTTGTCATCTTGCTTATGTTTTTCAAAATCAGCTTTATAATTGATGTACCATTCTTTTAATGCCTCGAGTAAACGCTTCTCAATTAATTCAGTATAACTTGATTTGTTTTCACAGCCACGGTGTTTACAATCCATCGTTTCTTTTCGATTCTTCGGATAACGTTGGACCATGCTATAACCACATTTACTACATTTAATAATGCCAGCTAGAGGATTTTTAATTCCGTTCGTATTGTAAGGAACGTGATATCTTGAGTTTAATTTTTCTTGTACTTGTTCAAATAAACTTTCCGGTATGATTGGCTCATGTTTGCCATCAGCAATAATCCAATCTGATTTATCTTGACGAGCACAACTTCTTTTTACGGCATCAGGCTGTTTTACTTCTTTTCGTTTTTGCCACGTTACTTTTCCGATGTACACATTATTTTTTAATATATCTAAGATGCTGTAGGGGTTCCATTCATTACCTAGCTTACTTTTGTAGCCAAGATCATTTAATTTGCTTCGGATTGCGTTAGCGCCCATATCCTCGTTTGCATACCAATCGAATATCATTCTTACAACAGAAGCTTCTTCTGAATTAATTGTTAAAGTACGTTCTCGCTTATTTAAACGGTGGATATCATAACCATAAGGCGCATGGGTACCGAGGTAATTACCAGCCTCCACGCTTGCTATACGGCCGCGTTGCATACGACGCGTAATAATTTTTAACTCCTTACGAGCCATAAACGCTTCAAATTCGCTATATTCTTCGTCCCACTCATCATTAAGGTCATATGTCTTTCTAGGGGTCATAATCTTCGTATTCGAGCGTTTAAACGTCTCTAAAATGATTCCTTGCTCCTTCATACCGCCACGACCTAAACGGTCCATATCCATACAAAGAACAACATCATATTTATTATCTTCAATTTCTTCAAGTAATGCTAACATCTCCGGTCGTTTCACTAAACTCTCACCAGAAACGATTTCCTCACGGACAGCTAAAACATTTAAGTTCATTTCCTTGGCAATTTTCAGCAGGGTAGAGCGGTGTTTTGCTAATGTTTCGCCTTCGCCGCGTGCTTCAGCTTCGAGGTCGGCACGGGACTTACGTAGGTAGATTGCAGTTTTCATAGTAGTACCTCCTTATTATTAGATATTATATGGGAAGAGAGTAAAGAGCAGAAGAAAATACCCTTCCAAAACATTCTAGGAAGGGGGATTTATTTCAACTTTAGTGTACTTGTAGCATTTTTCACTATCTTTTTTAAATATATATACAGTATCTTGAGTATGTACATCGTTCTCTTCTACAAGAATCCATTCGTTCTCGCTTTTAGTATATAAATGTACCAATTTCAGATCTTTTATATCGTTATATGTAAGGATTTCCATTAAATAGTTATATTTTTTAATCCCACCTTGATTGATAAGGTGTAAATATAAAATTGCAATTAAAAATATAATTTCTATAAAAGGAGACAAGAAAAAGCTAGTTGCTTGTTCTTGGGTTAATGTAAGTGCAAATAAATCTTTTTTTAGGGTTAAATAGTTTAAAGCTTGAAGGTATATACATGCCATGAAAAAATAACAGTATAAGATAAAGCCAGTTTTTTTTGTGCAAAATATAAGTAATTTTAATAAGCGATCCCAATTTTGGGGTATCTTAGTTTTAATTAGAGTTAGTACTATATAGAAAATAATTATAAATAAGGCCAGGATAAAAGATATTTGGATAAATTGAAAAAATATCTTAGAGGTAAGAAACTCTAGGCTACTTATACTATAAGAAAATGCGAATGATAAAAATTGGAAAATTATATAGAGAAACAGGGAGTTTACTAATAGTTTTGTTGTTCTTACCAATAAGCGAGTTCGCTTTGTTTCAAAAATTAGATCAAAGTTACTTTTATTTGTATAGGTAATAATGATACCGATTATTGGAGCAATAGTAGCTAAAAAAGTCCAAATTTCTTTAGTAAAAAAAGAAAGTAGGGTGTTTATTTGTTCCATTGTGATTCTCCTTTGATTTAAAGTAATGCTAATAGAATTTAGCGTACTTCCTTAACAAGAATGTTATTTTATTGAGCTGTAACAAATTTCTTAAAGAATGCGTTACGTTTAGTTTTATCATACACGTATGGATCGTTAAATTTTTTGACCCAAGATTTATCTTCAACTTTTAAATCTTCAATCTTAAATCCAAGATATGTATTCAAAGAACTTCTATCCAAGTTAGTACTATATGTTTTCCCATCGAACGGCAGAGTCATTTTTACTGTATTCAAATCTGGAAATTGTCTTAGTAATCTAGCAGGTTCACTTACAAACATTTTCTCAATGGCATCCCCTGTTGAAAAATATTGTTTATATTGTTCTTCAGTAACGTTGCTATCTGGTTTTGCTGATTTATAAGATGCAAATGAATCATGGAATGTAATTTCAGCATCTTTATTATTAAGTTTCATATCCTTAATAAAATTACCACCTCTAATGTTTTGGGCATAGGAAGTAAATTCTTTTTGTTTTTCTTCAGC